>NZ_JAKEDR010000269.1 GCF_023653455.1 Paraclostridium ghonii | reverse complement strand
ATTATAGACATAACCTCTTTTATTCATCAACATAAAAAAGAAGAATATAAATATACATATATTTATCCTAGCTAGAACATAGTAATAATCTAACATAATTTATCCTCTATTAAATCAAAAAATCTATCTTTTACATCTTTAAATCTATATCTACTTATAGGGACTTCTTCTTTACTTTCAAGCACTGCAATATATTGTTTTATACTCTTGGTATGTTCTAAGTTTATTAAATAGCTTTTATGACATCTACAAAACCTACTACAGTTTATTTCTTTTTCAATATTGTTCATTGTTCCTTTTGTTTTATAAATTTGATTTAAAGTGTGTATTGTTATATCTTCTTTTTGTACTTCTATATAAGTTATTTCATTTGTATCTATCTTAATTCTACTCTCTCGTTCCTTTACAATAATATACTTATTTTTTATATCTACTTCTTTTATACAATTTATAATATTTTCTTTTAATTCATCATACTTTACTGGTTTTACTAAATACCTATAGGCTCTTACCTTATACCCCTCTAGGGCATACTCTATTAAAGACGTAATAAAAATAATTTCTACTTTATTGTCTAAAAGCCTAATTTTTCTAGCTGTATCCATTCCATTTATTTCGCCTAATTGTATATCTAAAAAAACTATATCAAAGTCTTTAGAATAATTTTTAAGTAATTCTTCTCCTGAATTAAAAATATATAGACTATATTTTAAAGAAAAATCTTTAAATATTTTATTAATATATCCTTCTAGTAATTCCTGTTGCTCTTTTTCATCTTCGCAAATTGCTATCCTAATCATAAGTCCCCCATTGTGTACTCTTCATTTAAATATGAATTTATATATCCGACACTTTAGGATAACATTTTTTAATTATTCCTATCAATAGTTAAATATAAATAGTTGTTATTTTTTACTTATTATATGATTCTAATTGCTTAATCTTCTCTGTTTTATAATCACAAGAGTAATTGCAAGTATTGTCAATGAAAATCCAAATACTATTAATATACTAGTCATTATAGGTACAAGATTTTCTTTATTAAAATTAACTAAAAGTGATATGTCATTATTCGCCTTTATATACCAATAAGTAGGATTAAACCTTGCCATAGAAATAACATTTTCTCCTAAATATTTTTGTGGCACAAATACTCCACTTATAAAGCAACTACCTAGTGATACTACATTAGCGATTGCTGACATTGCACTTCTACTATTAATAAAACTAGAAATTAAAAGACTTATACTTAATACTGCCAATGAAAATACAAAGGAATTTAGAAGAAGTAGTATCCCACTGCCACTAAACATATATCCTTTATACATTATAAAGCTTATAACTACCATAATGCCCCATACTACTATAGTGTACGTAATATTTCCTAATACAATTTGAAAGTTCATACTTCTTAATGTTAATGCTGAGGATAAATTTCTCATTCTCAAATCCTTATTATTGAAAGTAATCATAACTGAACCTACTCCAAGTATTAATATTGCAAACATTGAATATGCTAAATAATTATAATAGTTTTTACAGTCAGAATTGTTTAAATATCCATTATTATAGTTTTTAACTTCTACATTTGTGCTATAGGATAAATCCTTACTTACATATTCTATAATTTGTGATTCAGATAAATTATCTAATGTAGATGTGTACATTTTCACTGTGTTTAAATACTTGTTTATTAAATTATCCATATACATTTCACTTACTGAATTAGGTATTGTATTCTTTTCAATATTAACATTTTTATCTCCGCTTAACATCTTATCTGTAAATCCTTTAGGCACGGTTACTATATATTCAACGTCTCTAAAGAAAAGAGCATCTTGTAATTTTTCTTTATCATTACCGATATCTTTTATATTGGCATTATCACTAATATAACTTTTTAATCCTTCAGTAAGTTTTGATTCTTTATCATTATTTATAAATGCAATATCAATCTTAGTATCTTTAAAGTCTGTATCGTCTATATTAGCTTTTGTATTTCCTAAAGCTATAGAAAATGCTAAAAACACCACAATGTATATTGATATTTCAATTATATTTTTTTTAATAACTTTGAAAAAAGCTTTATAAACTTGCATATTTTTGCCCCCTTAAAACTAAGTAAGTAATTGTACTAAAAACAATTGATAAAATACAAAGTATACTAATATTTATAAAAAATTTATTTGTAGTGTCATAGTAATAC
>NZ_JAKEDR010000268.1 GCF_023653455.1 Paraclostridium ghonii | reverse complement strand
ACTTTTTTGTAACTACAGATTCTAGAGATTCATAGAATATAATGACAATATAAATTATGAGGTGCATGTTTATGATAAAAATTGTCAATATAGAAGGGTTAAATTTTAGAAAGGGACCATCAACAAGTTATAGTATATTAAATGTTTTAAATAAAGGTGAAAAAGTAAATGTAATAAATGAAGTTAATGGATGGTCAAATATATTATATAAAGGTATTTATGGGTATGTTTATAGTAAATACTTAGATGAAGAGAAATTTATTCCAAATATTATATATAATAATAATATTAAACGAGTTCTTGAAATAGCTAAATCAAAGTTAGATTGTAAGTATATTTGGGGAGCAGAAGGACCTGATAAATTTGATTGTTCGGGACTTGTATATTATATATATAAAATTCAATTGGGAATTAATGTTCCAAGAACATCTAAAGAACAGAGTAATTATGGAACTCTTATGCAAAAAAATGAATTAAAGCCAGGAGATTTGATATTTTTTGATACTCAAGGTAATAATGATTTAAACGTATCACATGTGGGGATTTATATAGGCAACAATGAATTTATACATGCTTCATCAGGAAGTAAAAAGGTTATCGTATCAAAGTTAGAAGGTTATTATAGTAGACAATATGTAAATGCACGAAGATTAATATAAAAAAACTATTTAAAAAGACACTTCACAAGGAGTGTCTTTTTAATTTGTACAATTAGTATATTGTTTAGAATTGAGTAACTAATACTTATTTCATTATTTAAAGAATATCGCAATAATGGTATTGGTACAGAATTAATGAATAAAATGATAAATTACTTGTTAGAAAAAGGATATAAACAAGCTTCGTTAAGTGTAGCAAAGAACAATTACGCATTAAAAATGTACAAAAAGTTAGGCTCTAAAATTATTAAAGAGAAAGATGATGATTGTTTAATGGTACTTGAATTAAGTAAGTCATAATATAGTATGTAATACATATTAATTAAATTGTAGAATTTTAATAATAAGGTAGTCAATTTGGACTACCTTATGTTGATTGTATAAATTAATAATTTTATCTAAAGAGTATTTATTTTTACAAAAATCTAATGAAGGCTAATATAATAAGCATTAAACCAGAAAGCCAAGAAAGATTCAAGTCTACTTTTTCAATGAATTTTTTACCTATATGAACTCCAATAAATAAACAACATGTTCCTACAATGAAAGACAATATAAGAACCTGTAAATAATTTATTGAAACTAAACTACTACCAAATCCAACGGCTAAACTATCTAATGAAAGAGCAACTGCCAAATAAATAGCCTCTTTAAGCGTAAGAGTTTTTGACTTATCATAATCTGCTTTTGTTTCATTAGCATAAATTTCTAAAACAAACTTAAAGTCAAATGCTTTAAATGTTAAAGGAGCGCCTGCATTAGAAAAACTTTGAACATAGGTTTTAAAAAATGATTCAAATAATCTAAAAAAACCAAGTGATAATAATAATACAAAGCTAAGTATGCTTGCAGTACTAGGAGAAAGAAAATCTTTTAAAAGACCACCCAGAGTTAAAGAAATACCAAGAAATGAGGAACAAACTAAATTTATCACTATATTAGAATAAAAAGGAATTTTTATTCTATCAGTTCCATAAGCCACACTAGCTACAAAAGTATCTATACATAAAGAAGAAACTAAAATTAACGATTCTATCAACTGAATTCACCCCTAATATATAAAATGATTAATATTATATTATTAACTTAGGGACAAATTAGTGACTATAACAAACATTAAAGGCACCTATAATAGGTGCCCTAAATTAATATTCATAACTGTTAAAATATCTTTTCTTAAACGTTTCACACGTGTTATTTAAAGCGTTGATTTGTACACTAGAAGACTTACAAGAACCCTTGAAATTGTAAATGCAGTTACAAGCGCTACAAATTATACATTTAGAAGAAGTATCACTTTCATCTACTGAACTTGTAACTTTATAAGAGTCATCAGCTTCAATAAAGGTTTTACAGTAAGTTTCAGGTGTAATGTCGGCATCGAAACCTTCTATATGTATTACGGATGCAGAGCATACTCCACTATTATTAAAAGTGCAGTTTGTAGATAAGCACTTAATCAAAAAAACACCTCCCACTACAGTATAAATATAGTATTAATTTAAGCTGGAAAAAATATACTGAGAATTTAAATAGAAATTAAAAAAATATATTGCAAATATTTCTTAAATGATTTAGAATAGTAAGTCCTAAGA
>NZ_JAKEDR010000267.1 GCF_023653455.1 Paraclostridium ghonii | reverse complement strand
ATATATACTTAAGTTTTAATTAAACAATTTAGAATATTTAATATATTTTCTTGGAAAATTTAATTTGAATTATTATTTTCATCTTTAAAGTTTTTGTTCATTTTTTTTAATAATCTCAGAAATTCTTCTTTTTCTTCATCTGTAAAATTTTTATATGCAGTTTCTTTTAACTCTGATGAAATTAAATCAAATCTACCTTTAATATTCAATGCTTTATGGGTCAAACTTATATAAGTAATTCTTTTATCTATCGTACATTTATCTTTTTTTACATATCCTAAATCTATCAATTTATTAATTAAAGATGTAACTGTAGATTTATCTTTACCTATCTTTTTTGAAATTTCTTTCATAGTTAACTTGCCATTACTTTCATAAAGTGCAGTTAATATGTTACCATGAGTTGGAATTAAATCATTCAAATTATTGCTTTTCAATTTTTTATCTATAAATTTAATCATATTGTCTTTAGTACGACTAATGAAATATACAATATATTTATCTTGCAAAATCTCACCTCCATAATTAAGTTGAGTTTATATGCTTTTATTATAATACAAAGTTTAATAGGTATACAAACTCATAAAAGATTATGATTAAGAAAATAGGGAATATATAAGTATATACAATAGGGAGGTAATAACATGAAAAAATTAGCAACTTTTGCAGGTGGATGTTTTTGGTGTATGTTTAAACCCTTTAGTCAATATGAAGGAATTGAAAAAATTGTAGCTGGGTACACTGGTGGATATGTAAAAAATCCTACATATGAAGAGGTATGTTTAGAGTCTACGGGACATTTAGAAGCAATACAGTTAACATATGAAGATGAAATAGTTAATTATGAGGATTTATTAAATGTATATTGGAAGCAAATAGATCCGACTGATAATGGAGGACAATTTAATGATAGAGGAAATAGATATAAAACTGCAATATTTTATCATGATGAATATCAAAGGGATATATCAATGAAGTCGAAACAAAAACTACAAGAAAGTGAAATGTTTAAAGAAGAGATAGCAACGAGAATACTTCCGGCTGAAAAATTTTATATAGCAGAAGAATATCATCAAGATTACTATAAAAAAAATCCTATGCACTATGAAATGTACTTTAAAGGATCTGGCAGGTATGACTTTATAAAAAATTTCTGGGATAAAAATAATAAAGAAAGAGAAAATTTAAAAAAAATATTAACTGATATTCAGTTTGAAGTAACTCAAAATGATCAAACTGAGCCTCCATTTAATAATGAATATTGGGATAATAAAGAAGAAGGCATATATGTAGATATTATTAGTGGGGAAGTTTTATTTACATCTAAGGATAAATTTGATTCAGGGTGCGGATGGCCAAGTTTTACAAAGTCAGTTAGTGAAAATAATATAAGAGAAAAAAGTGATTTTTCTCATGGAATGTATAGGACAGAAGTAAGAAGTACAAAGTCAAACTCTCATTTAGGTCATGTATTTGATGATGGGCCAAAGGAGCATGGAGGTCTTAGATATTGTATAAACTCAGCTTCACTTAAATTTATACCTAAAAATAAAATGGAAGAAGAAGGATATTCAGACTATATAAAATTACTTAAGTAAATTATTTTGTAACTATAATTTAACTAAATATTGTATGTAAAAGGTTATAATTATTTTATAAAATTTAATAGGAAGTGAGTAAAATGAATAAAGTTATTGAAAATCCTATATCGGATGTATTTAAATATTTAGCCATATCAATATTATTTTGCTTTTTAGGATATGGATTTGGAGTAGCCTTTGTACCGGAAAGTATAGCTATGGTTGCAAATATTATTGTAATAGTAATGGTAGTAGGACTTTTAATATTGTGTTTAGTATCTAGAAAAGGTATTATACCTGAGAGATTTAGTATGAATTGGGTGTATTTATTTACTTTTATAGATGGAATAATTTTATACCCTATAATTCAAATGTATGCATATAGCTTAGGAAAAGAAATTGTAATAAGTGTTTTAGTTGTTACTTCACTAATCTTTTTTACATTAGCTACAATTGCTAAAAAAGAAAATAGTTATAAGTACTTAAAACTAGGAAGTACACTAATTATAGGATTGATAATTTTAATTCCATTTACAATATTAGCTGCATTTATAGGGTTTGGAATGTTTAATATAACTATTACCATATTTAGTATAATTATATTTAGTGGATTTATACTATATGATGTGAGCTTATTAAAATATAAAATAGAAGATGGAAAAATTAATGACAGCAAAGATTTATCTATACATGTTCTTAATC
>NZ_JAKEDR010000266.1 GCF_023653455.1 Paraclostridium ghonii | reverse complement strand
ATATAAGAGAACTTAGAAATATAGTAGAAAGAGATTATTATTTAAGTGAAACTTATTTAATAAGTAGTAATAATTTTAATAATATAAATTCTTTTAAATGTGAAGAAACTAAAAAAATAGAGGAAATCATTCCTTTAGAATGTTTAGAGAAAAAAGCAATCGAAGGTGCTATAAAAAGATGCAATGGAAATATGCTAAAGGCATCTAAGTTATTAAATATAGGAAGATCTACGTTATATAGAAAAATTAATAAATACAATATAGTGTACCAAAATGAGATTAAAAATAGGTAGTGTTTCAAAATGGGATAGTAAGTGTATCGAAATGATACATTTGCTATTTTTAGTTTAATTAAATTTATTTAATTAAAAATAAATTTAATTAAACTAAAAATAGCAATAAATTGTTGAAAACGCTATATATATTTTTTTTTCATCAAAAGAGAATGTTTTAAAAATATATTTTGGCATGAACTTTGCTATATATAAACGTGAATATATTAACATTTATATATTCATGTGAACATATTAACATTTATATATTCATGTGAACATATTAACATTTAAAAACCTTAAGGAGGAATTGGGAATGAAAGCAGCATTATGGTATGGGAAAAGAGATGTTAGAATAGAGGATATTAAAGAGCCAACGGCTACTAAAAATAATGTAAAAATTAAAGTTAAATGGTGTGGAATATGCGGGTCAGACTTACATGAATACTTAGGAGGACCTATATTTATTCCAGTAGGACAACCACATCCAGTAAGTGGAGGAGTTGCACCAGTAGTTTTAGGTCATGAATTTTCAGGAGAAGTTGTAGAAATAGGAGAAGATGTAACTAAATTTAAAGTAGGAGAGAGAGTAATAGTTGAACCTATTGTAGCATGTGGGAAATGTGAAGCTTGTTTACAAGGAAAATATAATTTATGTTCGTCCTTAGGTTTCCATGGACTTTGCGGAAGCGGAGGAGGACTTGCTGAGTATACAGTTTTTCCGGAAGAGTTTATTCATAAAATACCAGAGGAAATGTCTTACGAACAAGCGGCTTTAGTTGAACCTATGGCAGTTGCACTACACTCTATTAGGATATCAGATTTTAAAATTGGAGATAGTGCATTAGTACTAGGTTCAGGACCAATAGGATTAGCAACTATAGAGTGCTTAAAAGCAGCAGGAGCTAAGTTAGTGGTTGTTCTTCAAAGAAAATCAATCAGACAAGAATATGCTAAAAGAGCTGGAGCAGATGTTGTTTTAGATCCTAATGAAGTTGATATAGCAGAAGAAGTAAAAAAACTTACAAATGGGCTGGGTGTAGACACTGTATTTGAAACTACAGGAGCACAGATTGGATTTGATATAGGACTTAGTAGTTTAAAATTTGAAGGAACTATGGTTATAACTAGTATATGGGAAAACGCTATTAATTTTAATCCTAATGATTTAGTATTTACAGAGAAGAAAATTGTAGGAACTTTAGCTTATAGACATGAGTTCCCTGCAACTATAGCTCAAATGAACGATGGAAGAATTAAGGCTGAAGGTTATATAACTAAGAAGATTTTATTAGATGATATTGTTGAAGAAGGATTTGGAGCATTAACTGGGCCTGAAAAGAAAAAGCATGTTAAAATTTTAGTTACTCCAGATAAAGAACTTTTATAAAGCTAAATTATTAAATATATAGATTCTAATTAAAAAGCTACATCATTTGAATTGGGTAATTATAATTACTTAATATTATTAAAAATAGTAAAAAACTTCAATTGTGTAGAATTATTTTTAGAATCTATATATATAAAATATAAACTATTTGACAGAATGGAGAGAAAGTTATGACGAATAAGATTGTTAAAAAGAAAAAATTAACAGATAGTATTTACTTAATGGACATAGAAGCTCAAAGGGTAGCTAAAGCTTCTAAGCCAGGTCAATTTATAATTATAAAAAATGATGAAAAAGGGGAAAGAATTCCACTTACAATAGCAGATTATGATAATGAAAGAGGCACTGTAAGTATAGTTTTCCAAACGGTTGGGGCTAGTACAAAACAACTTGAAAGTTTTGAAGAGGGAGATTTTGTATCTGATTTTGTAGGACCATTAGGAATGCCTAGTGAGTTTATAGAAGAAGATATAAATTACTTAAAAAACAAAAAGATTCTATTTGTAGCTGGTGGAGTTGGAGCTGCTCCTGTGTATCCTCAAGTTAAATGGTTTAAAGAAAATGGTATTGATGTAGATGTTATAATTGGATCTAGAACAAAGGATCTTTTAATATTTGAAGAGGA
>NZ_JAKEDR010000265.1 GCF_023653455.1 Paraclostridium ghonii | reverse complement strand
CATTTATATATAAATACATTTAATTTATTGAATTTCACATAATAAAGTACTAACATTTATATAAATGAATTAAGGAGGTGTTTTTATTTTAGATAAACTTAAATCCTCTATGCAAAATCAATTTAATATATATGAAAACTATACAATTAAAGGCTATAATTTTGATTTCATGGGGGAGTATATACTCACTAATTCCAAATACTTTTTAAATCAAAAAAAAGTAGTTTGGTCATACAATAACCGAGAGTATGTATTTGTAAAAGAACTCAATAGTGTATCTAGTGATTACTTATACAAAACTTTATTAACTTTTACTGAATATGCTATGAAAAATCTTGTACAAGTCGATGAAAATCACATGTCTACAACAATAACTCTTTTTATATCTACTAATCATCTCGATGAAAATTTAAAATCTAAAATACCAAAGATCAAAAAAAGAAAAAGCTATATGTTAGGTCTTAAAGGATATTCTTCATTAAGATTAATTCTTTTTAATAAATTGACAAATGAATTTATTTATAACTGCGATTCCAAAGATGTAATCTATTTTTACAAGGAGGTTTTATTATGAATTCATTGACGTTACTTTTAATAAGTTCACTTATTCTTTTTATTGGGTATGTATGCTATGGTGGATACTTAGCTAAAAAATGGGGTATAGATGACAATAGAAAAACTCCAGCTCATACAAAGTATGATGGAATAGACTACGTTCCAGCTAAATCACCTGTATTACTTGGTCATCACTTTGCCTCTATCGCGGGTGCTGGACCTATAGTTGGGCCTATACAAGCAGCTATATTTGGCTGGATACCTGTTGCCCTTTGGGTTTTAATAGGTAGTATTTTCTTTGGTGGGGTTCAAGATTTCGGTTCTTTATTTGCATCTATTAGACATGATGGAAGATCTATAGGGGAAATAATAGAATCTAATATGGGTAGAAAAGGGAAAAAACTTTTTTCATTATTTGCTTGGCTAACTTTAGTTTTAGTTGTTGCAGCTTTTTCAAATATAGTAGCAGATAACTTTGTTTCTACACCTCAAGCTGCTAGCGCTTCTATATTCTTTATAATTTTAGCAATCTTATTCGGTATTGCCGTTTATAGATTTAAAATGCCCTTAGTTCCAGCATCTATAATAGGAGTAATAATGCTATTTGGATGCATTTATCTTGGCTTCTTATTCCCTATAGTTTTAAGTAAGCAAGCTTGGATAGTATTGCTTATGATTTATATTTTTATAGCATCTGTAACTCCAGTTTGGATATTACTACAACCTAGAGATTACCTTAACTCTTATCTATTGTATGCAATGATAATTGGAGCTATTTTAGGTATTATTATATTAAGACCTGAAATACAAATGGATGGATTTGTTGGATTTAATGTGGATGGGCAGTACTTATTCCCTTTATTATTTGTAACAGTTGCCTGCGGAGCTATTTCAGGGTTTCACTCACTTGTTGGATCTGGTACTTCTGCAAAACAATTATATAAAGAGTCTGATGCTAAAAAAATCGGATATGGAGCTATGCTTATAGAAGGTTTACTTGCAATAGTTGCTCTTATAACTGTAGCTTATATTTCTAATATGCAATTTGGTAGTTTATTAGAAAATGGAGGCCCTGTTAATGTATTTTCTGAGGGTATAGCTAACTTTATGGCTTCATTTGGAATTCCATTTGGGATAGGTAAAATATTTACATCTCTAGCTATCTCTGCATTTGCTCTTACATCTTTGGATACAGCTACCCGATTAGGAAGATTTATATTCCAAGAATTTTTTGATACTAATGATTTAAGTAACAATGAAGATAATAAACCTAATTCTCTTTGTAATATGTATGTTTCTACAACTATCACAGTTGTATGTTCTGGTCTTTTATCAGTTATGGGATACGAAAAAATATGGCCTATATTCGGATCTGCAAACCAGCTTTTAGCTGCCATAGCTTTGATGTCAATAGCTATATGGCTTGCTAATTCAAATACAAGTTTTAAAGAACTTATTATACCTATAATATTTATGTTTATAGTTACTATAGTTTCACTATGCTTCAATATAAAAACTAATATAGGTGTTAACTATACACTTGTAATAATAGGAATTCTTTTACTTGTTTTAGCACTAATTTTAATAAAAGAAGCAATAAATTTTATTAAAAAAAATAAAAACAAAAAAGAATTAAACAAATAATAAAAATGGCTATCTTAATTTTTAAGATAGCCATTTTTATTATTGTTTAATTCTTAGAACTTAAATCTCTATAAAAATTCGCTTGAGTTAACAT
>NZ_JAKEDR010000264.1 GCF_023653455.1 Paraclostridium ghonii | reverse complement strand
AGGGCTATAACATTCAGGGCAAACTTGTATAAATCTGTGTTATAACATTACCAAGCTTGTATAAATCTGTGTTATAACATTCAGGGCATTTAACCGTAGGTTTCAATTTTCTCGACTCCTTTCTATAGGGGGAATGTGTTTTGTGGTGAAACCATTGTAAACCCTATCGGGGTCGAGATTCAAATATAAATAAGTTAACAGAATGAAATTTATTGTCAGGGGGAAGTTATGTGTACGAGTATAAATTTATAGAGGTGCCAATAAAGCGAGGGTTTAAAGTAAAGACTGGTGATAATTTTGAAAAATGTAAAAATATTATTCAACAAGAAGCAAAAAGTGGATGGAGATTAAAACAAGTTATTACTCCAGTAGATGAAAACACTGGAATATCACCATATTCAACATCATATTGTTATCAAATTGTTTTTGAAAAAGAAATAAAATAATTATATACAATAAACACTCAAAAAGAGCAATAGAGTTAAAATTATTGCTCTTTTTGAGTGTTTTTAAAATTTAATACTTTAACAAATTTATAAAGTGATTTATAAAATTTTAAGTAATTGTAAGAGAATATAATTTATATGAATAAAAATAAGTCAATAATGCACATAAAAAAATGTAATACTTTAATAATAATTCTATAAGTGATAAACTAATACAGAGAATAGTCTAAAGGAGGATAAATATGAAAAAACTAATGATAATAGAAGATTCTCACGTTATAAGAGGAGAATTAAAATCATTACTCGTAAGATATGGGTATAATGTAATAGCTTGTGAAAACTTCGAAAATATATTAGAAGACATAGAAAGAGAAAACCCTGAACTTATACTATTAGATATAAATCTACCAGTATATGATGGATTTCACATATGTAGAGAAGTAAGGAAAAATTTAAATATTCCAATAATAATAGTAACTAGCAGAGATAGTGAAATAGATGAGCTTATAAGTATGAATCTAGGTGCAGATGATTTTATAACTAAGCCATATAATACACAAATATTATTAGCTAGAATAAGCGCAGTTCTTAAAAGAGCTTATACAGATATAAACTCTGATGTTTTAGTTTATAAAGATTTAAGTCTAGATTTATCTAAAGGTATAATAACTGCTTTTGAAAATAGTGTAGAGTTAAGTAAAAACGAAATAAAAATACTAGCCCATCTTATGAAAAATAAAGAGAAAATAGTATCAAGAGATGATCTAATGAATTATATGTGGAATTCAGATGTATATATAGATGATAATACCTTATCTGTAAATATGACAAGAATAAGAAAAAAATTAGAAGAATTGGATTTAAAAGACTATATAGAAACTAGAAGAGGGTTGGGATATATACTAAGATGAAACTAATTGAATACATAAAAGATAATCTAATTTTCTTAATTATAAATTTCTTAGCATTTTTTATTCTAGGCATAATTTTAATAGCATCAAAAGTTAGTTATCAACTTATTTTCTTAGTATTTGTTATATGGGTTGCACCATTTTTGGCATATATGATAATTGATTTTATAAAACAGAGAAAGTATTTTAATAATTTAATTAGTATATGCGAAAATCTAGATAAAAAGTATCTTTTATCAGAAGTTATAGAAAAGCCAAAGCATTTAAATGAACACTTAATTTATAGTATATTAAAAGATACTAATAAATCTATGAGAGATAATGTAAATCACTATAAAAATATGCAAAATGATTATAAGGAATATATTGAAACTTGGGTACATGAAATAAAAACACCTATAGCTTCTATTATGTTATTTGTAGAAAATAATTCTGATACTATACCTAGCCATATAAAGGAAGAGCTACAAAAGATAGAAGATTATGTTGAACAAGTACTATATTATTCAAGAAGTAACAATGTAAGCAAAGATTATATAGTTAAATCTTTTAGTTTAGAAAATGTAGTGAGAAAGGTAATAAGAAAAAACGCTAGAACATGTATAAATAAAAAGATTGCTATAAATATAGGAAACATAAACAGTGTAGTATACAGTGATCCTAAATGGGTTGAATTTATAATAAATCAAATATTGGTTAACTCAATAAAATACTCAAAGCATGAAAACCCTAGTATCCATATAGATTCTGTAGTAAATAAAAATAACATTATTCTAAGGATAATGGACAATGGTGTAGGTATATGCGAAAAAGACGTATATAGAGTTTTTGAAAAAGGATTCACTGGAGAAAATGGACGAAAATATTCTAAATCAACAGGAATAGGTTTATATGTATGTAAAAAATTATGTAATAAGCTAGGGCTTAACATTAAATTAACTTCTAAATTAAATGAAGGAACTCGTGTGAGTATAGTATTTCCTATAGGAGAACGATACTTTTAATAAATAAACTAATAAAGTAAAGAGCACTTCTTTAT
>NZ_JAKEDR010000263.1 GCF_023653455.1 Paraclostridium ghonii | reverse complement strand
AATAAAATTTTTTACTTTGTAATATGACAGCTAAATTTAATGTATAATTAAGGTAAATACGTATTTAAAATAGGAGGGGGATATTTTGACTTGTAAAATAAAAGTTATAAAAAAGCAAGGTCAAAAAGTTAACAAATGGTCTGGAGGAATCACGAATCAACTGTATATATATCCTGAAAATTCTTCATATAAAGAAAGAGATTTTAAATGGAGAATAAGCTCTGCTATAGTTGAAACAGAGGAATCCACGTTTACTAAGCTTCCAAATATACAAAGAAAAATAATGATTATAGATGGGGAACTATTATTAAAACATGAAAATCATCATGAGAAGAAACTAAATAAGTTTGAAGTTGATACTTTTAGTGGTAATTGGAACACAATAAGCTATGGGAAAGCTACTGATTTTAATTTAATGACAAATAAAGAGTGTACTGGAGATTTAGACTGTATAAATGTTAAATCAGAGGAATATATAAAACCTACAATAAAGTTAAATAATGGAAAATATAGGTATGAATTTAATTGCTTTTATAGTTTAAATGGAAATTTTAAAATAAAATTAGAAAATGGTAATATATTAGAAGTAGAACAAGGTGATTTAGCTATAGTAAAGTTTAAAGAGGATTTTAAAGGCAGTTTAGCCTTAATAAATAATCAAGAAGAAGAAGAGTTAAAAATAATTAAAAGTATAATTTATTATTAAAAGGAAAAAGTATAATTGTATATATACAATTATACTTTTTCCTTTTTTAGATTTTTATAATCAAAATGTATTAATTTTGCTAAATTTCAGAATTTATTGAAAAAAAAGGAGAACCATGATAGAATATATTCAATGGTCAAAAAAATGCAATTAAGCAGTCATTAATTATGCAAAAAATACAACTATGACAGAAAGGGGGAACCTAAGAACTAAAATCTTAGGTGAATTGCTTATGAATGAGAATAATAGAATTTCTTTAGAAAGAGCATCAGAGTTAAAATCAAGAATAGAAGATTATATAAAAATAAAAGATACAATTCCTACGGGTCTTAAAAATATAAGTGAAATAGAGTCTAGAAAAAGAAAAATTTTAGATCTTTTAAATGCAAACGAAGAAGACTGGAATGATTATAAATGGCAGCTGTCTAATAGAATAACTGACGTTGACACGCTAAGTAAAATATTAAATTTAACTGATACGGAAATTAAAAATATAAAGAATGTACAAAGTAAGTTTAGATGGGCAATATCTCCATATTATCTAAGTTTAATAGATCCTAATAATCCATATGATGCAATAAAATTAATGTCAATTCCAGCTAGTGTAGAATTAGATGAAGGAATAATTGATTTAGATCCTATGGGAGAAGAATTTACTAATCCAGCAGGAAGTATAACTAGAAGATATCCTGATAGATTAATCATAAATGTTACAAATGAATGTGCTATGTACTGTAGACATTGTCAAAGAAGAAGAAATATTGGTCAAGAAGATTGCCAAAAAGGTAAAGAAGTAATAAAAGAATCTATAGAGTATATAAGAGATAATAAAGAAATAAGAGATGTTCTTATAACTGGAGGAGATCCGCTAACTCTTAATGATGAGATGTTAGAGTGGATAATTAGTGAAATAAGAAATATAGAACATGTTGATTATATAAGAATAGGAAGTAGAACATTAGTTACTATGCCACAAAGAATTACTGATGATTTTTGTGATATGATAAAGAAATATCATCCTATATATATTAATACACATTTTAACCATCCGATGGAAATAACGAAAGAAACTAAGGAAGCTTGTGAAAAGCTAGCCAATATTGGAGTTCCATTAGGGAACCAAGCAGTTTTATTAAATGGAGTTAACAATGATAAATATTTAATGAGGTGTTTAAATCATGAACTTCTTAAGATAAGAGTAAAACCTTATTATATATTCCATAGTAAACATGTAAAAGGAACTAGTCATTTTAATACATCTGTAGATGAAGGAATGGAAATAATGGAATATTTAAGGGGATATACATCTGGTATGGCAATTCCAACGTATATAATAAATGCGCCTAAAGGTAAAGGAAAAACTCCTTTATTACCTCAATATTTAATATCTAAGGGATCTGATTATATAATGATAAGGACTTGGGAAGGTGAAGTTGTTAAAGTTGAAGATCATAAGGCTGTTGATATAAAGGAAGTTATAAACAAGAGCGTAATGTAAAATATCTTTAAAACCTATTTTGCCTATAAAAAGTATATAAACAAAAAGTTTAAAAGAAGAAGGAATAACAATAGAAATAATACAAAATACTACAGGACTTACTAAACAAGAAATATATAATATAAATTTAACTGATTTAGTCAAGTTAATATATAATATATTATAT
>NZ_JAKEDR010000262.1 GCF_023653455.1 Paraclostridium ghonii | reverse complement strand
CTAAAAATTTTATAATTTCGTTAGGCTTGTTTACTATGCCTATTTTTAATAATTGAAACCAAATATTAACCTATCGGTTTATTAATCTCTTCGAGAATAATTTTTATCATATCTAATTAACAGAACCTTTTAAGTTTTTATTTATTTCTTTTATTTTTCTAATTGCATCATCTACAGAATGAGCAGTATAATTTGCACTTTCTATAACTTCTTTTCTTGAATTTTTCATCGCAAAGCTGTATTTAGTAGTTTCAAGCATACTTATATCATTTGGGGAATCTCCTATTGTTGCAATTTCATCTAAACTAACTTCTAAAACTTTGCACACATTTATTATAGCCTCATGCTTTGAAACTCCTTTAGGAACTAAATTTAAAGTATACTCAGATGAAAAATATATATCTAAAACATCATTAAACTCTTCAATTAAAAATGATTCTAGTCTATATAATTCATCTACATCTTTAGACACTATTCCTATATTACCTACTAAACCATTATATGTATTTTTAGTTGTAAATTCTTTATCTACTAAATATTCATTTGAATAAATTTTAAAGCAATCATTATCTTCTACTAATACTACTTTCCCATTATATTTAAAATACATTGTAGCTTTATCTGATTCATATAAAGCAATAACTTTTTTTACTATATTATCATCTATTGTCCCTTTGAAAACTAAATTTTTATTGCAATCATATATATATGATCCATTCTCACATATGTAATATCCATTCATAGATATATCATCTTGTGTCATTTTTACAGCTTGTGTAAAAACTCTACCTGTAGCTATATTAAATTTAATTCCACTTTTTTCTATATCATTTATAGCTGTTGCATCTTCTTCAGATATTCCATTATGATATAAAGTTCCGTCTAAATCGCAAAATATATATTTTATCATTCCTTACTCCTTTTACTTTATAAGTTCTAGTCTTAATAAATTCAGTGCTTCACTTGTAGCTCTAGATCTTATTTTTTCTCTACTTCCAAATAAATTGCACTTTTTAACTTTAACATATCCATTTATGTAAAGTCCTATGTAAACTAATCCAACTGGTTTTTCATCGCTTCCTCCACCAGGTCCTGCTATCCCAGTCGTAGATAATCCAATATTAGCGTTTAAAGTTTTAGCAATCCCTGTAGCCATTTCAATGGCTGTCTCTTCACTTACTGCTCCATACTTATCTAAAGTTTCTTTTTTAACTCCTAGTCTTTTCATTTTAGCCTCATTGGAATAAGTAACACATCCTTCTAGAAAGCTTTGTGAAATCCCAGGATAATTAATTAATTTTGATGAAACCATGCCTCCTGTACAAGATTCGCTTACAGCTATCGTCATATTTTTTTCAACTACTAACTTAGCTACAGTTTCATCTAAGGTAGTATCATCATATCCATATATATAGTTTCCTACCCTACTTTTTATTTTATCTTCTATATTTTTTATTAAATCATTTGCATCTAAAATATCTTTAGATTTAGCTGTTATTCTAATGGTAACTTCTCCTTCTTTTGCATAAGGTGCAATAGTAGGGTTACTTTGATTGTTTATAATATCTACTAACTTATCTTCTAGTAAAGACTCTCCTATTCCAAAGAACCTTAATGTTTTTGATACCAGTTTATATTCAGTTAAATCTAGTAAATGATTTTTTAATTCATTATTAAACATAGGTATCATTTCTTTTGGTGGCCCTGGCAATAGTATTATCATTTTATTATCTTTTTTTAATATTGCACCAGGAGCAGTTCCATTTGGGTTATCTAATATAATACAATCCTTTGGAAAATATGCTTGTTTTTTATTATTTTGTGTAGGTTCTAAGCCTATCTTATTAAAATAAGATTTTATATTTTCCCAAATACCACTGTAAAGTACTAGTTCTTGATTAAAACACTTTGCTGCTACTTCTTTTGTCATATCATCTTTAGTTGGCCCTAGCCCTCCAGTTGTAATTATTATATCACTTCTTTTTAGCCCTTCATTTAAGCATTCAATTAACCTAGTTTCATTATCTCCAACTGTTCCTTGATGATATACGTCTATCCCAATATTTGCTAGTTCTTTAGCTAAAAATTGAGAGTTTGTATTTACAATATCACCTAATAGTATTTCTGTTCCAACGGTTATTATTTCAGCTCTCATTTTATCACCTTTTTCCTTAATATATTTCTATCCTAATATTACCATATTTAAATTAATATTGCCTTCTACTTTTAAACTTATATTTATCAATATATTTATTGTATTTAACATGTGTCATTCATATAATATATATTATATCTTATAAATGGAGGTTACTATGTTTGATAAAGCCACTTCTCCTAAATTTAAAATATTTGGAGAAATAATGGACGATTCTAATA
>NZ_JAKEDR010000261.1 GCF_023653455.1 Paraclostridium ghonii | reverse complement strand
GTATCTAAATACTCTTATAACTTATTTTTTTATCTATATCTAATTTATTTTGTTTTATTATATATGAACTTATAAAAAACATACTTACAAAGAATAATCCTATTAAAGTTATACTGATTTTACCGTTTATTAGTATTTTATTTCTCCATATAAAAACTGGAACTATCAAAATCAATGAACTAACATTGTATAAAATTTTATACTTAAGAGGCTCATCTTCTAAGCCATACTTTTGGGATCTATAAGCTTTCAAATATGTTAATACCATTGAAATAAAAAAAGTACCTATTAGTATATATATGAAATATTTACTAACTAGCGTTTTTCTCAAAAACAAATCACAAATTAATGACATTATAGCTATAACTATAGAAAATTTCTTAACTGTTTCTAAATATACAATATATACAGGCGTGTTTTTTATATACTCTTTGCATATGGTATCACAAAATTCCCTTGGGTTAACTACATACTTTTCTAGATTAGTATTTTTATTACTTAAGTTTATATGTAAGTTATAAAGCTTTTGACTAATTTCTCTTTTATGAACTTCTAACATATTTAAATTTCTTATATATTTTACCATATTAGTATATATACTAAAGTTTTCATCTGTAAAATTTTTATTACTATCTCCCATAAATTCACCCCATTGAACTTAAAATTTATATATATATACATCAATTATATCATAAAAAAAACTCGCCATTAGGCGAGTAAACATATACTTTAGTATGTAAGAAGAAAATTTAAAATCTTAGGTTAATTTAATTATACCACAATTTGCCTAAATTGTATCAACTTAAGGAAAATTAAGAAATTTTCATCCAATAAGTTATATTATCTCTTTCATTATATCTATAGTTTTTTGCAGACTTTCTTCAAGCTCTTTCTTCTTTTGTAACTCTAATTTATCTATTTTATCATTTATTATTTTCATAAATTTATCTATCTCTGTATTAACTACAACTTTACCTTCCTCTGTTATACCATAAAAAGTATTTCTTCTATCTTTAGAATCTTCTTCTCTATATACATATCCAAGTTCAACTAACTTGTTTAAAAGTATACATAAACTAGATGTTGAAACATATAATTCTTTGCTTAAATTTTTCAATTCTATTTTTTCACGCTTTTGTATTTCAACTAAAGTGAAAAATTGTTTCTTTGTTAATACCTTACCTTTTTTATATCTATCTGTATTTGTTGCTTTTATTAAATTCTGATAGTTATTCATACTTTGTATCAATAATTTTGATATTTCTTTGTTTTCCATACTCTTACCTCTCCTTTAGTTTAAAACCCTGGCAACTTAATTTTTACCCTAAAAAATTAATTTCCTTATATGTATTATACTATTTTTTTATAATTTTTTAAGTTACAAATAATTAAGTTGTAAAATATTTCAAAAAAAATAAAAGCTATAAAAATGAATTATCCTTTTTATATAGCTTCTATTCTCTATTTTAACATTCTTTATTTTTCTTATTTTCACATTCTTTGTTTTTTTTATTTTCGCAATCATTGTTTTTTAGTTTTTGTATTTTTTCCAATACCTTAGGTGTAACACTTAATATATTATCTACCATATTTATATTATGGTCTAAGCTCATAAGTCTTGTTTCTCCATTTTCAACTACTACAAATGCAACCGGTTGAAGAGATATAGCCCCTGCACTTCCTCCTGCAAAGTTTGAATCATCTGTATTTTGTACTTCTTTTTTCTCATTGTGTCCTCTTGAATACTCTCCTCCACCTATACCAAATCCTATGGTTACTTTAGATATAGGAACAACTACAGTTGTCTCTGTTCTTATTGGATCTCCAACAATAGTATTTGCATCAATTGTTGTTCTAATTGAATCAAGAGTTGTATCCATTATATTTTTTATCGAACTCGCCGATCTCATCCATTCCACACTCCTTATTATATTTTACTTTTTTATATGCTTTTATATCAATATATATTTTTAAAATTCCCTTAAATAAAATCACTGCTTCTTTTATATTAGGTCTTATATGTACTATCCCTTTGTATTTTATAAAGTTTTGTGTATAGCATGGAGTTACTTTTAAATACATCTTTTCTGAATTAAAATAATTACTTATATTTCCATATAAAGCATTGACTAAAACATATATAAAGGAAGTAAAATGTATATTTTCACTTCCATATGATAAATCAGAATATATTTCACTTCTTTTAATCTTTGTTATAATTCGGTATAAAACTAGTAAATTTTCTAATTCAATCATATTTAATTCTACTTTTTTAAATTTACTTTTACTCTCCTTATTTTTTTTATTTTCCTTTGATTTACTTATAGGATAAATAGTTTTTATTATACTAATTAAATTAAAAAAACATCTAAATGATACCTTTACCTCTGTATTATTA
>NZ_JAKEDR010000260.1 GCF_023653455.1 Paraclostridium ghonii | reverse complement strand
TATTAACTATTTCTACTAGGAATTTAAGTTCTTTTCAATTTAGCATTATATAAATATTTCCAATTTAATGGTATTATTAAACTACAAATATTTTGGAGGTGCATATGTGAAAAATTTTGTAGATTGTTCTTTTATAACAAATTTCAAAGACCCTTCTTCTCTATTTTTAATAGATTGTAGATTTGATTTATTCTATGAATCTTTTGGTTATGAATCTTATAAAGAGTCGCATATTCCAAATGCATTTTATTTAGATATTAATCAGGATGTCTGTGGTGAGTCTAAAATTCATGGTGGAGCTAGACCTCTTCCCGATAAAAAGATTTTACATAAAAAATTGTCTTCGTTTGGAATATCTGAAAATTCTACAATTGTGGTCTATGATGAAAAGCTATATAGCTCACCTCGTGCTTTTGTACAATTAAAGTACATGGGTTATAAAAATGTATATATATTAAATGGTGGATTTAAATCTTGGAAAGAAAAAAATCTGCCTATTACAAGTAACTTACCGTCTCTATTCCCTACTTCTTCATTTGAATTAATATCAAATAAAGATATGATCTGCGATGTGAGTTATGTTAAAAAAGCTATTGCTAATGATAATATAGTTTTGGTTGATTCAAGAGATAATAATAGATACACAGGAGAGATTGAACCCCTTTATAAAAAGCCGGGTCATATTCCTGGAGCAATTAATATACCTTGGCATAAAAGTATAGATAGTAATGGTTTTATTAAAAATTTAGATATTGTTGATAAAAACTTTATTAATTTAAAAAATAAAGAAATTGTAACTTATTGTGGTTCTTGCATAGAAGCTTGTATAAACTATGCTTTATTAGATGAGCTTTCATATAATGTTAAAACCTACATAGGAAGTATGAGTGATTGGATTAGTTATTATGAAAATGATGTTGAATCATCATTTTAGAATTTAATTTTTAAATATTATTTTAATATGTTAAAATAGCATAGTAAATTATAACAACAAAAGGAGAAAGGTATGGAAAAAGAATTTTTAACTAGCGAAAAAGTATTCTTACAAACAACTAAGTTTGTTGATATATTAATATCAAGTGATGGATATGTAGACTTACAGGATAAGTTATCTAAAAGCGATTTAGATTATAACGATAATAAAGTTTTTGAAATAATGCCTAGTGGTTTTATAGATTTTAACCAACATTTATATGAAGATATAAATCATATGAATTCCGTTAGTTGCGGTTTATACTTAGAAAGATCTTTAGTTACTTTCAGAATTTTTTTATGGGGTGCTAAAGGCGAAGGTTTTGAAATATTTAAACATGTTCTACGTGGAGATGAAATTGATTCTATAAAATCTATAGATGATATGAAAGTGTATGTTTACAATCATTTAGAAGAATTAGAAGATGGAATTTTAAAAACATATAATATCTCTCCTATGCACTCTTTTGAACAACTTGGAATGGGTATAGAAAATAAAAAACTTCCTTTACACAGTATACTTCAATTCATGAGCATAGATAATAATCTATCTGATTTTAGATAGTAGTTAAATAAAAAGTAGCTAGATTATTTGATGAAAAATAAAAAATATAAGTTTTGCTTCCAAATTTAAAAATCACTTTTAAAGGTTGCTAAAACTTATATTTTTTCCAGTTAAATTAAGATATTTTTTGTTATATAATTTTAGTTATATAATATTCCCATTTTTATCTTATCACGTAAATTTTCATTTAAATTTAATGTAAATATTAAATCACATTTTGCATCAATCTTACCTTGTATATTTTCTAACATTTCATTTAATATAAGTAAGACTTCTTCTATTTTACAATAGTCATTTCCAAGGCTTATAAACAGTATTCCTTTTTTCTTTGTTAACTCATCATTTGTTTTCATTATAGTATTAAATAGCATCTCTACTAGTTCTTCTTTACTTGTTGAGTTATCACTTTCTATAAAACCATAAGCTAACCCCTTTTCTTTTGATAATATTTCTTTTAAATCTGTTAAATCTATATTTATAGTGCATTCTTCTGAAACAGATTCTACCATCATATCAATTAGTTCGCATATTAAACTCTCATTGTTTTTATTCATTGCAAACTCTGCATTAAAATCAAATTCAACCTTCTTTTCATCTTGATTTACATCAAGTCCGATAGATACAATTCTTCTTTCTTTTGCCATATAGTTTATAGCTTTTACTATATTACATGTTCTTTGTTCTTTTGAGTTATATGTAATAAACACTATTTCTATTTCATCTAATATTTTTGCTGCATAATCTTTGTCTATATCTTGATTTATAGATATTTTTTCTGTATCTAATATTTCTTTATTATTTTTATAATTTACTATGTATTCAAGATTTTTTATACCGTCTTCACTCACACCTATTATTTTTGCATACTTATTGTTAAAATTCATAATATTGTTGCTCCTTAATTT
>NZ_JAKEDR010000026.1 GCF_023653455.1 Paraclostridium ghonii | reverse complement strand
ATTATATACATATAACATTTTATTTGCGAATAAATTTATTGTGGGATAATTAATAATATTTAAAATATAAGGAAGTGAACCTAATGTGAAATTAAATTTTTAGTATTCGGTTAAATTAATTTAGCAAAAAAAATAAATTATATAAGATATTAATGTTAAGAAACAAAGATGATAGCTCACATTTAGACATTATAAATTACTATTTAGAATAAATATGACCCATACAAGAAAGCTTTATAAAAAATAGATTGCCAATATAAGGTATATTTAGGTTGACATATAAAAGTTTTTTTGATAAATTTCTCATAAGGGGGTAACAATAAAAAGGGGGTGTAGTGTCATAAAATGTTGTAAAATTGTCAAATCTAGATGCGCTTGTAAAAATTAAAATTATTTTGACAATTAAATAGTGCTTACATAAAATTATAGCAGAATAAAAAGCAATTCAATATCACTTATATTAATGTAAAATGACCTAATTTAAATTATATGGAAAAAATTAATAGTCATAATACTTAATGTTATCCATGTAATAGTAACTAAGAATTCTTAACAGAATTAATCAATTCAGACATAATCATAATTGACCAAACGAAATTAGATTTAAAAACTTATAACAATATATTTAAAACATCTAAGTAATTTAAATAATAATCCAAAAATATTGTTAAAACAAAATATTATTAAAATTTATAAATTCTAAAATCAGTGTTTGAGGAAAATTGGAATCATTACATTTATTTATTATAGTCAGAATATTTATACTTAACTGACACTGATAAGGAATAAAAAATTCGCTTCGCTCATGTCGCCAACGACCTCAAGAAAGTGGTTCGTTGCTCAAGTTTATGAGTTGGAAATTATATTTATCCACAGTTCAGGATTAAATATAATTTCCTAAGGATTAAAAAAGTTATGCAATTATAATAATGACGATTGAATCTGTAAATATAGATTCAAATCAATTTTAAAAGGGGTAAGTAGTTATCTAAATAGATACTACTAATTTGTATATAACAAAATGAAATAATCCTTATAATATTTAAAAATTATAGATACAGTTATATACGAGAAAATATTATATAAAATATTTTGGAGGAGAATATGGAGAGTGCAGTAAAAAATAAAAAGAAATATCCTTTTGGATTTTATGTTTGTTCCTTATCTTATACATTAGAACGTATGGCATTTTATTCTTCTAGATGGTTAATAGGAATATTTATAGTTACGGCAGTTGCAAAGGGAGGACTTGGTTTAACTGATTCAGATGGGGCTAAAATGATTGCAAACTTAGTAGCATTTACTTATGTAACTCCGATAATTGGGGGATTCATAGCAGATAGATGGTTAAGTCCAAGATTATGCGTTCCTATAGGAACAGTACTTATGGGACTTGGATATATGTGTGGATGGCAAGCATCTGCTCAAACATCAATCTCACTTGTGTGGTTAATGATAGTACTTGTATCAATAGGTACAGGATTATTTAAAGGGAATTTATCAGGTATAAGTGGTAGATTATTTGACAATAAAGAAGAACTTGATGGAGCATTTTCCGTTCAATATTCTTTTGTTAATATAGGTGCATTTATAGGAACTACATTTGTATCTTTTATAGCTTATTCTTCAATAGGATTTAGCGGAACATTTTTAATATGTGCTATCCTTTTATTCTTAGATACAATATGGTTTGTAGTTGGAGGAAAAGCTTCATTTGGGGAAGTTGGAAAAAAACCATTTAAAGTAAATGAAGCTAACGATAAATCTCAATCTGGAGGTCAAAGATCTTCTGAGGAGCCTTTAACTAAAAAAGATAAATTAAGAGTAGGTGCAATTGTATTTCTTACAGTATTTTCTATAGCGTTTTGGTTAGCTTATTACTTAACAAGCTTACCAATATTATATCATTGGGGACCAGATTTTGCTGATGCAAATAAAGCAAACTGGATGATAGGAAACTTTAGAGTACCATCAGCTTGGTTTGACTCATTAAATTCTCTTTCTTGTATAATTCTTGGACCAATATTAGCTATGGTTTGGAATAAGCGTGCAAGATCTCCTAAAGGAGATTTAAGTATGTTCAAAAAAACTGCATTAGGTATGGTGTTATTAGGATTATCATTTGCTGTAATGGCATTAGCAGAAGTAGTAAGAGGAAATGGTCAAGCGAGTTTAATTTGGATAATTATATTTGGAGTATTAATGACACTTGGGGAAATGGTATTCTCTCCACTTGGAAACTCATTTATAAGTAAATTCTCGCCTTCTAAACTATTGGGTTTAATGCTTGGTATATGGCCATTAGCAGTATTTATAGCTGCTAAAGCGCATGGATACTTATATGAATTATTAACAAAATTCTCATTTGCACCTGGATATGCTTTTGTAGGAGCAGTAGTAATTGTATGTGGAATAGTACTGTGGAGTTTAGACAAGAAATTAAGCAAACTTGTAGAAGATTAAGATAAATATGAATTAAAAAGCTACCTTTCTTACATGTAAGAAAGGTAGTTTTTTTGAGCAAAAATTAATTTTAAGGTTTATTTAAGCTTAAGTTTAATTACAGTTAAAGTTAATGATTTAATATATATAGTGTGAAAAATAAGAAATGAGGGAGATAAAATGAAAAGAAGATTTTTAATGACAGGTTTTTTAATAGCAACTTTAGCATTAGGAGGATGTAGCAACGTAGGAAACAAAACTTCAAATGATAAAAAATCAGCACAAACACAAAGTACTAACAAAGAAGGTTCTGATGAAAGTGTAATAGAAGATTTAGGGGTTAAGTATAAGCTACCTGAATCTTGGGAAAAGATTGGAGTTGAAGGTGTATTAGCAGGAGATGAGCTTTCATTTAGTTTCATATGCCCTGATGATGCAAAAGAGATTAATGAATTAGGTAAGAAAATTGATGAAAAGAAAGTAGAAAATAAGGGGAAAAAAGACAAAGCAGACGAAGATAAATTAATGAATTTATATATGGAAAAAATGAAAAATATAGGTTCTATAGTTAGATTGGATAAAAGTGATGCAGAAAAGATTTTAAAGAGTGATGAGTACTCAAAGTATAGTAAAAAAGATAAAGTAGGAGAAATGAACAACTATGTATACTACTTTGTATATAATGAAAAGATAGATGATAGCAATTTATCAGAAGCTTCTAAAGCTGAGGTTGAAAATATTGAAAAATCTATAAATGAATTTAAAAATAGTATAAAGCCAGTAGATCCATCTAAAATAAAATCTAATAAAAAAGATGAAAAAGCAAGTGAAGAAACTATAAAAGGAACTATAAGTTTTAAGTCAAAAACTATACAAGGCAAAAACATAGATAGTTCTATATTTAAAGACAACAAACTTACAATGATAAATATATGGGGTACAACATGTATGCCATGTATAGATGAAATGCCAGAACTTCAAGAATTATCTAAAGAAGTTAAAGATAAAGGGGTTAATGTTTTAGGAATTGTAGCAGATACACCAGATGAAGACAATGAGGAATTAGCTAAATCTATATTAGATAAAAAAGGTGTTAAATTTGACAATGTAATACCAGACAAAGAATTACATGAATGGATAATCAAAAACGTTAAAGGTACTCCAACTACAATATTTGTAGACAAAGACGGTAAAATAGTAGGATCAGCTTTAGTAGGATCAGCAAGTAAAGACGAATATAATGCTAAAATAGATGAAGTTTTAAAATCTATTAAATAGGATTAATTTATGAAAGAGAAATTAACTAGATATATAGTGTTAGCTATGAGTATTTGCTTTATTACAGTAGGAGCTAGTAGAGGTGAGGTCAAAGTAGTTTTAAAGAAAGCTATTAACATATGTTTGGAGTGTATAGGAATTGGATAAAAGGAATATAACTCAATTAATAGCTACTTTCCTCACAAACGCTAACTTCAAAGGATTCATTGAAAAAGGTATATATCAAGGAGATACTAAAAAGCTATGTGTTCCAGGGCTTAACTGTTATTCATGTCCTGGGGCACTAGGTTCATGTCCTATAGGGTCATTACAAGCTGTATTAGGAAGCATAAAATACAATTTTTCATATTATGTAATTGGATTGATGACTTTATTTGGAGTTGTATTCGGTAGATTTATATGTGGTTGGTTATGCCCATTTGGATTTTTCCAAGATTTATTATATAAAATTAAGGTAAAAAAAATTAAAGTAAATAAAACTTTAGATAAAGAATTAAAATATTTAAAATATGTAATATTATTAGTGTTTGTAATAATTTTACCTATGTTTGTAACTAATGAATTTGGATTATCCAAACCGTATTTCTGTGAATTTATATGTCCTGCAGGTACTTTAGAGGGAGGGATACCACTAGTACTTTTAAATGAATCTTTAAGAAGTACTGTTGGATTTTTGTATGCTTGGAAATTGTTCATACTCATAGCAATTATTATACTATCTATATTCGTATATAGACCGTTTTGTAGATACCTTTGTCCATTAGGGGCGTTTTATTCAATATTTAATAAGTTTAGTTTTTATAAATACAACATTGATAAAGAAAAATGTATGGGGTGTAATGCATGTGTTAGGAAATGTCATATGGATATAGAAGTTTATAAAAAACCAAACAGCATTGATTGTATCAGATGTGGAGAATGCGTAAAAGCATGTCCAACTAATGCTATAAAAAAGGGGTTTAAATTGTAATATTTAAAATAAATTGGGACATACTTAAATTTTTAAGTATGTCTTTTGCTTTACTCTACGATTCGTTTATTGAATTAAATTTATAAGTAGTTTAAATTATTATTAAGAGGTGGGGCCGATGGATTGTAAAAAGGTTGGTAATTTAATTTATCAGTTAAGAAAAGAAAAAAACATGACGCAAAAACAAGTTGCTGATGAAATGAATATAAGTGATAAAACAATAAGTAAGTGGGAGCGAGGGCAAGGATGCCCAGATATTTCTTTACTTCCAGAGTTAGCACAAATACTTGGTACAAGTGTTGATGAAATTTTATCAGGCGAAATAAATTTAAATGAATTCGTAGGAGGAAATATGAACAAACTAAGATTTTATGTATGTCCACAGTGTAATAATTTAATGACAGCTACAGGAGATGCAACTATATCATGTTGTGGGAAAAAAATAGAGCAACTAAAAGTAAAGAAAGCAGATGATGAACATCTACTTAATATAGAGCCTGTTGAAGATGAATTATTTGTAACTTCTGAACATGAGATGAAAAAAGAACATTACATTTCTTTTGTAGCTTATGTAAGAGGAGATAGAGCTCTTATTGTAAAGCAATACCCTGAGTGGAATATGCAATTTAGATTCCGTAAACAAGGTCATGGAAGGTTGTATTTTTACTGTACAAATGACGGATTATATTATCAAATAGTATAAAGAGAAAAACTCGTATCAGTTAGATATGAGTTTTTTCTTTTTATATTGATTTAATACATAAGTAACAGGGTGAATGAAAATTCATATTATGGTAGAAGAAAGGAGTTGAAATACAATGGATTTATCTAGAAATGAAAAAGAAATTCAGAAAAAGTGTAAAGAGTTAAAGGATTATCATGTTATTATAACCATGAAAGATGGGAGTAAATTTGATGGTATAATTACAGATTCAGATAACTATGGTGTAACTATAATGGTTGGAGAAGATGTAATAATGAAAGATGAAGAAAGTAAGTCAAGACAAATGCCTAGAAGATATAGAAGATATGTAGGTAGAGTATTCCCGTATAATATATTAACTGGGCTATCATTATTGCTTTATCCAGTTATTGCACCACCTTATCCTTACGGGTATCCATATTAATAAATATAGCGCATACCTATTGGATATGAGCTATATTTAAGTTAAGGATTATTAAATACTGATATTTAATAATCCTAATAAACCTAATGGAATTTGATTAAAGATATAAGAAATATTTATTCTACATAAAATTTTATTATATCGATGATTTATTATTATATAGTATATTTAAGATAATCAAAAAAATAACAAAGGAGAAGCTATGAATAAAAAGTTATCGATTATCGAGGTTTTTGCAATTATTCTTGGAGGGATAATAGGCTGGGGGGCATTTATGCTTCCAGGAAGCAAGTTTTTGAAAACTGCAGGAGTAATTAATACGTTTATAGGATTGTTATTAGGGTCAATTTGTATAATAATAATAGAACGAAGTTATCATATGATGATGCAAGATACATGCGAAGAGGGAGGAGAATTTTCATATGTATATAATAAGTTAGGGAAAAATCATGGATTTATAGTAGGGTGGTTTTTATCTTTAGCTTACTTAACGATGATTCCCCTAAATGCAAGTGCACTTCCTTTGGTTGTAAATAAACTTTTTAAAGGAGCACTAGATTTCGGATATTTATATACAATAGCTGGAGACAGCGTATATATTGGAGAGATTATGGTATCATGTATTGCAATTATTATATTTATGTTAATAAATTTAAAGGGAATAAAGGAGACGGGAAGAGTTCAAACGTATATAATACTTCTTCTTGTTGCTTGCGTAGGAATTGTTTTCTTTGGAATGATATATACGGGGGGGACAAAAGCACTTCTAGACAACTATGTATATAATTATAGGTTTGATTTAAAACAAATTTCACAAGTATTTGCTATAACTCCATTTTTATATGTTGGGTTTGACGCTGTTCCACAGCTAGCAACTAACTTTGGATTTGACAATAAAAAAGCATCAATATTAGCTGTAGTTTCGCTTTTAGTAGGGATGATGATATACAATATATTAAATATATCAACAGCAATAGCTTTTACTCCAGAACAAGCTAGTAGTTTAGAATGGGCGTTGGGAACTGGAGTGTTCAACTATATAGGCAAAGCTGGATTTTTAGTACTTGTAATAGCACTAGGAGCCTCCGTTTCAAGTGGTATAAATGGATTTATGATTTGCAGTACAAAACTAATTGGTGCAATGGGGAAAAAAGAAGTTATACCATCTATATTCAGTAAAAAAAATAAAAATGGAGAATTAGGAAAAAGCATTGTATTTGTGAGTATAATAAGTTTTATAGCTGTGATGTTTGGTAGAGAAGTTATAATATGGATTGTAGATATGTCCTCATTAGGAGCTGCAATTGCTTATTTTTATGTATGTATAGTAACATTTATAAAACAAGAACGTTTTATAAAAAAGATTATAGCATTGCTAGGTGTAACTAGTAGTTTATTATTTATATTTTTATTACTAGCTCCCTTTTCACCAGCGAGATTATCAATACAATCTCTTATAGCTTTAATGATATGGTCTGTTTTAGGGATAATATTTTGGTATAAAAACAAAGTGTAGATGTAAACTACACTTTGTTTTTGTCTAAAAAACTTTTAATAGCAAAAACATCTATTACTAGAAGTTATAAAATCAATAAAAGATTTTTCATGTCTTTTTAATTTATAATCAGATCTATATACTAATGTGTAATTACATTCTAAAGAGAATTCTTTAATAAACACCTTTTTTAGATATTTATCATGTAGTTCGTGTTTTATTACAAGTTCGGGAAGAAAAGCATAACTATTGCCATGAATAAGTGTTCTTTTTATAGCCTCGTCAGAGTTTAGAGCAAATTGAACATTTAATTTGTTAAAATCTTGTCCGTAGTCTTTCAATCCTTTTGCAATGAACCTATTTATTGTTGAATTGGATTCCCTTGTAATAATAGGTAAGTTCATTAAATCTTCTAAACTAATACTAGAAGTTGAAAGGTTATAGCTACAAACTAAGATAACATTGCTTTTAATAATAGGAAGTTCTACCATATCATCTATATTTTCTAATGATTGTATAATACCTATATTAATTTCATAATCTCTAAGTTTGTTTAATACATCGCAAGAAGTTGAACTTAATATATTAATATCTATATTGTCATAAATTTTTTTGAAGGTATAAGCACTGCAAGGTAGAGCATAATCAGCAAGGCTGGAACATGCCCCAATTGTTAATTGTTTTTCGGATTCCTCTAATTCTAAGAGTTCTTTTTTCATATTTTCCTCTAAAGAAATAATTGATTTAGCATAATTGAAAACTATTTCACCTTCTGGGGTAAGCTTAACGCCTTTATTACTACGTTGTAATAACGTTTTACCAAGACTGCTTTCTAATGATTGTAATTGAAAACTAAGACCAGGTTGACTAAGGTGTAATTTTTTTGCAGCAATAGATATACTTTTACATTTTGCAGTAACGTACAAGGATTTTAAATAAGTTATGTCCATTTTGCCCTCCAAGTTAATTTTGAAATTTTTATATTAATAAATACAGTTTAACCAATAATTAAGATGTTAACAACTTTTTTAAATATTATCTAATATAAAATAAGTTTATTGCGCCATAAAATATACTTATTTTACTCTGTAAAAAATAGGTGTTAAAATGTAAACAAAGGTGAGTTGTGAAAAAAATAATAATTTAAAGTAGGCATTATACAATAACAGGAGGAGCAATATATGAGCAAAAAAGTATTAATTGTAGGTGGAGTAGCTGGAGGAGCATCAGCAGCAGCAAGAATTAGAAGATTGGATGAATCTGCTAATATAATAGTATTTGAAAAAGGACCACATGCATCATTTTCAAATTGTTGTTTACCATATCACTTAAGTGGTCAAATTGAAAATCATGAAGACTTAGTACTTATGACACCAGATAAGTTTTTTAATCAATATAATATAAATATACGTATATTTAATGAAGTATTATCAATAGATAGAGAAAACAAAAAAATTACAGTAAAAAATGTTGTTACAGGAAAAACTTATGATGAAACATACGATAAGCTTATTTTATCACCTGGGGCAAACGCTATCGTACCTCCTATTGAAGGAATAGAAAACGCAAAAACTTTTGTAGTAAAAAATGTAGTAGATATATCTAGACTTAATCAATTTATAAAATCAAAAGGATCTAAAAACATATCAGTAGTAGGTGCTGGATTTATAGGAATGGAAGTAGCAGAAAACCTAAAAGAAGCAGGATACAATGTAAATTTAATAGAGGCTGCTAATCAAGTAATGAGAACTTTTGATGAAGATATGGTTCAAATACTTCATAAAGAGTTATATGATCAAGGAATTAATTTAATATTAGGGGATAAGGTAACTAAGTTTGAAAATAGTGACATAATATTAGCGTCTGGAAGAAAAATAGAATCAGATGCTGTAGTTATGGCTATTGGAGTAAAACCTGAAATAAAATTAGCTAAAGAGTGTGGACTTGAGATAGGAGAAACAGGAGCTCTTAAAGTAGACCAAAATTATAAAACTATAGACAAAGATATTTATGCAGTTGGAGATGCAATAGAAGTAACTAATGCTATATCAAAAAAAATTCAACATCTTCCATTAGCTGGACCAGCACAAAAGCAAGCAAGAGCAGTAGCTGATCATATATATAAAATACCAGTTTCTAATACAGGATATATAGGTTCTTCGTGTATAAAAGTATTTGATTATAATGCAGCATGTACAGGATTAACAGAGGAGCAATGCAATAGACTTGGAATTAAGCATGAGAGTGTATATGTTATACCTCAAGATAAAGTTGGATTAATGCCTAATAATAATCATATTCACTTTAAACTAGTATTTGAAGTTCCAACAGGAAAAGTATTAGGGGCTCAATCAATAGGTAAAGGAAATGTAGATAAGAGAGTAGATATAGTTGCAACACTAATAAAAATGGGTGGAACAATAGATGATTTAAGAGATTTAGAACTATGTTATGCACCACCATTTGGAACGGCAAAAGATGCAGTAAATCATGCAGCCCTTGTAGCTCTTAATATAATGCAAGGAACTTTTAAACAAGTACATGTAAGTGATGTACGTAAATTAGTTGAAGAAAAAGCATATATTATAGATGTAAGAGAAAAGGATGAATTTGAAGAGGGTCATTTAATAAGCGCAGTAAATATACCGTTAAGCGAGATAAGAAATAGATTAGATGAAATACCTAAAGATAAACCTGTATATCTACATTGCCGTAGTGCTCAAAGAAGTTATAATGCGTCAGTTGCATTAGGACATTTAGGGTTTGATAACATTTATAATATATCAGGAAGCTTCTTAGGAATTTGCTTCTATGAATATTTTACAGATAAAGTTGAAAATAGATTACCTATAGTTACTGATTACAATTTTAATTAATATAAAATATTAAAACAATTTAAATGATGGGAGAAAATTGCTGTGAAAAAGAATACAGAATATATTCTTGGGTTTGTACTTCTTATTGGAATTTTGATGATAGGAAAAAATAGTTTAGAAAATTCAATGTTGTTTTTTAGATTAATTATAGGATTAGGATTAGGATATACACTTACCAGGTCATTTTTCGGATTTGCAGGAAGTGTAAATAGAAGTTATAGAACTGGATCTACAAAATTAATGAGGATATTGATGTTATTATTTGTAGGAACTGCAATTGTTAGTGCTTGCTTATTTATAGGTCAAGACCCAACTCAGTATGATTTAGGGGTTAATCCTATTAACTTAGGACTTATATTAGGAGGATTAGCATTTGGATTCGGAATGGCATTTTGTAGTTGTTGTGCATCAGGAGTTCTTACGGATATAGCAACAGGATTTCCACGTGCATTAATAACACTTATATTCTTTGGAATGGGAGTATATGTAGGTTTTCCTATACAAAGCTCAGCTCCTTGGGTAACTGATACAATATTTTCATCTCAAACATTCGAAAGTGGTGTATTTTTACCAGATTTATTTAAATGGGATGGACTAGAAGGATATTTGGGAGCGATAATATTAACTATAATATTTGCATGTATAACAATTTGGATTGCTAAAATTTATGAAGATAAAAGAAAAGCTCAAAATTCATACACAGGTGTTGAGGAAGAGCGTATTCAAGAAAAAACTTATGATGATAAGCCATTTAAGCTATTTAGTCAAAATACTTATGATATATTATTTGTTAGACCATGGAGCCTTAAAATGGGAGCTGTGGTAATGGGTGTTATATTTATGCTTTTAATGGGAGTGACTAAATCAGGATGGGGTGTATCAACTCCTTTTGGGATATGGTTTGGTAGATTACTTATAGCATTTGGTGTATCTCCAGAAAGTGTAGCTAGCTTTACAACTAAATCAATAGAGTTGTTTACAGACCCATTTTTCCAAAATCCATCAAGTGTTCAAAATGTTGGAATAATATTAGGTACAATTATTGCTCTGCTTTTAGCTGGAAGCTTTACTAAGAGTTTTAAAGCAGGATTATCTATAACGTTAAAAGAATCATTAATATATGTTATAGGTGGATTTATTATGGGTATTGGAACAAGAATGTCAAATGGGTGTAATGCAGGAGCATTATATACTCCTATTGCTAACTTCTCTTTATCTGGATGGATATTTTTAGTATTCCTAGTTGTAGGAGGAGTTATAGGTAATATCTTACATAAGAAAATAATGACAAACAAATGTTGTGAAAAGCAATCAATATAATTAAATATGTAAACTTAAATTTATAAAGCGCTAATATAAAATTGGCGCTTGTGATGGGCTGTCGTGCTATTTTTTAGTGGGGCAGCTTCTTTTTTATTTACTAATATTACAAATATGTAATGTTATTGATAGATAAATCAATATTAGAAAATTATGAAAAAGCGTATACTAATTCTTGTAAATAATAAAAGGAGGATAACAAATATGACAAAAATACTTGAAGTTAGAAAATTAAAAAAATCATATGGAACACAAAAAAATACGCAGACAGTATTAAATGGTATAGACCTTGATATAAACAAAGGTGAATTTGTAGGGGTAATGGGGCCTTCAGGAGCAGGGAAAAGTACTCTTTTAAATATAGTATCTACTATTGATACGGCAACTAGTGGAAAAATAAAAATAGAAGGCAAGAATATAACAAATCTAAATAACAAAGAAATATCAAAGTTTAGAAGAGAAAGCTTAGGTTTTATATTCCAAGACTTTAACTTATTAGATACTTTATCTGTAAAAGATAATATAGCACTACCTTTAGCACTTGCTAGAGTTAATGAGAAAACAATAAATAAAACTGTAGTTTCAATATCTGAGACTCTTGGTATTGAAACTTTACTTGATAAATATCCTTATGAAATTTCAGGAGGACAAAAACAAAGAACTGCTTGTGCAAGAGCTATAATTACAAAACCATCACTAATATTAGCAGATGAACCAACGGGAGCACTTGACTCTAAGTCATCTACAGATCTTTTAAATGCAATGACTAAATTAAATGAAGATCAAGAAGCAACTATAATGATGGTTACACACGATGCGTTTGCAGCAAGTTACTGTAAAAGAGTTCTATTTATTAAAGATGGATTAATATTTAAAGAAATTATTAGAACTGAATCTAGAAAAGAATTTTTTAAAGAAATTTTAGATGTTTTATCATTGATGGGCGGTGGGGATAATGGTCTTATTTAATATAGCTAAAAAGAATATAGAAAAAAATCTAAAGGGATATTTCTTATATTTTTTCTCTATAGTTTTTACAGTTGGGATATATTATGCATTTAAAAATCTTCAATATAATCCTAGTATAGATGCTGCTTTATCAGGCAGCGCTAAGGCATCTACAGCATTTAATGCAGCCTCGATTGTAATAGCGATATTTTCAGTTTTATTTATATGGTATTCAAATAGTTTCTTTATAAAAAAGAGAAAAAAAGAAATTGGGTTATATGCGTTATTAGGAATTGAAAATAAAGAGATTGGTCTTCTTCTATTCTTTGAAACAGTAATAATAGGAGTAGTTGCATTAATAATAGGGACAGTAGCTGGGATATTATTTTCTAAGATTATGCTAAGTGTACTTATAAAGCTTATAGGGTTAAATCTTAGTATAAGTTTTGCAGTGTCATTTAAAGGTGTTTTTGAAACATTTATATTGTTTATATTAATATTTTTAGTTATTGCTTACCAAAGTAATAGGATAATATATAAATTTAAACTTATAGAGTTATTTAAAGCTTCAAGTATATCTGAAAAATCCCAAAAAGGATCTAAATTACTAGCTTTATTATCAGTAATTTTCATATTATCTGGATACGGTATATACCTTTCAACTTTAAATGGAACGGATTTAATTCTTGGAGCATTTGGGACTTTGTTTATGGTAGTATTAGGGACATTTTTATTCTTTGGTTCATTTATGTATTTTGTAATTAGAAGACAAAAAAGTAATGGAGCAAACTATTATAAAGGATTAAACATGATATCTACATCTCAATTGCTATACAGAATAAAAAGTAATGCAAAGATGTTAGCAACAATAGCTATATTAAGTGCTACTACATTAACTGCTATAGGTGTATCTATATCCGTTTACTTTATGACTTCTCAAATGGTAGATAAGACAGCCCCATATTCTTATACTTTAAAAATTGATAATAAAGATTATATAAAAGAGTTTGAAAAATCATTAAGTGATTCTAAAAATCATGATTTGATTGATAAATCTATATTTACCTATTTAACAATCAAATCATCACAAAAGAATGACTATGGTTATGAGGAAGAATATGAAATAATATCTATATCAAACTTAAATCAAATATTAAAGTTAAATGGAGATAAAGAAATAGAAAGTATAAAAGATGATGAATTTATACATGTTTACCCTAAAGAAGCTAAAGAATATCTTGGGAAATCATCTATAAATATAAATAACGATGGAAAAGAAATTAATTTAAAACTTAAATCAGATTTAGATAAAAAACTATACAACGGATATGGCCAGGATACCATTGTCGTATCAGATAATGTATTTGAAAATTTAAAATCAAATAATGAAGTTAAAGATTATTACACATACAATATAACAAATAAAAAAGATGGGGGAGAATTTGAAAATACAGTTAAAAAGTTAACTGAAAAATATGCAGTTGATGATTATAAAAAAACAGTTAATACTTTATATCTATCTTACTATTCAGAATTTAAAGATGGATTTACAACTTCGGGGATAATGGTATTTATAGGAGTGTTTGTCGGATTAGTATTCTTAGTTTGTACAGGTAGTGTAATATTTTTCAAACTATTATCAGAAGCTCAAGATGAAGCTCCTAGATATAATATATTAAAGAAAATTGGAGTAGATGAAAAAGATATAAAATCATCTGTATATAAACAAGTTGGATTTAACTTTTTCTTACCATTAATAATAGGAAGTATACACAGTATTGTAGCTAATTATGTTGTATGTAAAATGCTTAGTCAAAATTTAGGAATTGTAATGATGTGGACATTAATTCCGTATTCAATAATTTATATAGCATATTATCTAATTACTTCTAAGGTTTATTTTAATATAGTTACTAAACAAAATTAGGAGGTCAATTATGAAAAAAATAATATCTATACTAATAGCTATACTATTAGTAATATTAGGGGGGGGAGTATTTGCTAGAAAAGTTTTGTATCCAGTAAAAGATATAGCAGAAATAAAAAGTATTTCTAAAAAATATGATATAGATCCATATCTTTTAGCAGCACTTGGACATTTTGAATCGAGATTTGAAGAAAAAGAGTATGTGAAAAATGCTAACAATGGTATTTTGAGATTTAGTGATGAATCTTCAATAAAATTAGCACAAGAGTTAAAAATTGATAATTTTAAACCTAGTGATTTAACAGACAATAAGACGAGCCTAGAACTAGGAGCATATTATCTATCTAAATTTAAAAATCAAGGTTTAAATAAAATGGTTGAAGAGTGGAATGTAAGAAATGGAGAAGAAGTTAACTTTGATAGAAGAGATTATGCTAAAAAATTTTATGTTCCAAGGACTGAGCAAAATATAAAGATACTTAAAGTTTTATATCCTGAATTAAAAATGTAATGAATAAAAAAAGTATTGACTAATTAGCCAATACTTTTTCTTAATCAGCATATGCTTTTACTTCTTCATAGCATTTTAAATCTGTATAAAGTTCTGAAGTATATGGATTGCGTTTAGTTTTTCTTATTTTATAAATCATATAAATAAATAGTGCTACATTAGTAAGTAGTGCAATTAAACTTACTGCAAATAATGCAGTTGAATTTTGAGTTGATTTTACTGCAAACTGAGATTTATCTATAAAAGAAGGAGATGTCATTGCAAACATACACCAAAGTGCAAGTGTTTGAGCACGATGTTGTAGCCAAGCTCCTTTTTTTAATGTAAAAGCAGCTACAGTAGGAGCAACAAGTAAAGCAATTCCACAATACCAAGCATGGTCGCTTAAACAGTTATAAGTATATGAAAAATTCCAAATATCATAAGCTATAATCCAAAACCAGCACATATCTGGCCACAACATATCTTTACTTTTATCTTTACTTATACATATGCCCATCCAACCTGTAATTGTAATAATATTTAAAATTCCAGCAATACCATTTAAGTAGTTCCAAGAACCACTATATGTCATCATCCCTTCAAACACTTCTCTTGTAAGTCCAAGAGAACCTATTTGGAAATCACGTGCAACAGCTTCCATAATATTAATTGCAAGTATTAATGGTGGAAAGCATAAAACCCACTTATGAGTAGTTGCTCCATCTATATGACGAATTAGCCAAAAACCTACACACCCAGCTAAAGCAGAATAAACTTTTGCATAATGAAACCAATCATTTACACTAGTACCTTCTGTAGTCTTAGGCCATACAAAAAATGTAAGGATGATTGGCAATATTACAAATAGTGAAATACCACCCCATTTATAACGGCGTCCAACTTCATTTAAAACAATTAATACTATGAATACAAAAAATAACATCAACCAATTGGTTATTGGTTGAGATTCGAATAAAAACATTATGATTACCCCCTTAAAATATAAAGTGCTTATTCACGAATATTGTAACACTGTTTATTTTTAAATGAAAGGGATTTACTGAAAAAAAAGTAAGAAAACGAACAAAATACATTTTGAATTAATGAATTGATGTAATTTTGGTGCTATAATACTACCGAGGGCTATGTTTTGCCATTAAATCTTAAAAATTAACAGGAATAGAGGTAGAGATTATATGAGTACATACAAAGTAATAGAAATAAAACAAAGTGTTTTTGAGGATAATGATAAACAAGCTAATCTACTTAGAGATGAGCTAAAAAAAGATAAAACATTTTTATTAAATTTAATGTCTTCTCCAGGGTCAGGAAAAACAACAACAGTTTTAAGAACAATAGAAGCGTTAAAAGAAGAAATGCGAATAGGTATTTTAGAAGCTGATATTGATTCTGATGTAGATGCAAATGCAGTTTCCAAAACTGGAACAAAGGTAATTCAATTACACACAGGTGGTATGTGTCATTTAGATGCTGATATGACTAAGCAAGGTGTAAGAGAATTAGGAACAGAAGATATAGATTTTGCAATTTTAGAAAACGTTGGGAATTTAGTTTGCCCTGCAGAGTTTGATACTGGTGCTTGTAAAAATGCAATGATTTTAAGCATACCTGAAGGGCATGATAAATCACTAAAATATCCATTGATGTTTTCTATAGTAGATGTTTTATTAGTAAATAAGATAGATGTATTAGACTATTTTGATTTCAATATGGAAGAACTTAAAGCACATGTAAAAAAATTGAATCCTAATATTAAAATTATACCTATATCTGCTAGAACAGGTGAGGGTATAGGCGAATGGGCAGATTGGATACGTACAGAAGTAAAAAACTGGAATGAAAATTAATTTGAAGGTTTAATAAAATCATTTCAACAAATGAGTAGGGTAGGTGAATGACTTGCATGAATTAGGCGTTGTAATTGAGGTTGTAAAGACTGTAGAGAGAGTAGTGTTAGAGCAAAATTTAAATAAAGTTGATACAATTGTACTTCAAATAGGAGAATTATCATCAATGATACCGAGATATATTAGAGAGTGTTATCCAGCTGCTGTTGATAGAACTATATTACAAGATACGAAACTAGAAATAGAAATATTACCAGGTAATGGAATATGTAAAAATTGTAATAACGTATTTAATCTACTTGAAAATAATCGCAAATGTCCAAAATGTGAAAGTAGTAATTGGGAAGTTTTATGTGGTAAAGAATTTTTTATTAAAGAAATTATAGCTTGTTAAAATATAAAGAATAATTAAAAGGGTGTGCAATTGTACACCCTTTTAATTGTTCTTTATATTTATTTATTAAATAACTATATAAAAATTATTTTTCGTTTTATAAAATTAAATAAAGTATTTATAGAATATGTATGTAGAATATGCTTTTTTACGCTTAAGGAAATTACACTTACTAAAAAACTGTGGACAACCTATGAAACTTAGTTATACCAATTACTATGTTTTGAGCGTAAAAAAGAATTTTGAGCAACGGACGAAGTCGTTGGCGACATGAGCGGATCGAATTTTTTATACTTATAATTAGGTCTTGTAATTTACAGATGAAAGATAATATAATAAAACTAAGTAAAAATTGGAATTTTGAGAAAATTGATTAGGAGAGAGACTAAAGTATGAAAAAAATACTCCATTTAGACGACATTATAGATATAAAAAAATTTCAAAAAATACAAGATGATATAGCAGCTGCTACAGGTATAGCTATAATAACAGTTGATTATATAGGAAAGGCATTAACTACACATAGTGGATGTAGTGAATTCTGTAAACTTATTAGGAAAAATGATATGTACTCTCATTTATGCGAAAGATGTGATTCACGAGGCGGAGTTGAGGCTGCTAGATTAAAAAAAACATACATATATGTATGTCACAAAGGATTGATTGACTTTGCTACTCCTATAATTGTAAACGGTCAATACGTAGGGGCATTAATGGCTGGACAACTCTTAATAGAAGATACAAAGGAATTAGATTTAGAAAATATAGTATCAGTAGAAAAAAATTTTGATGATTCAATAGAAAAAGACGAACTAGAAAAAGCTTATAATAAATTGCCTGTAGTTAGTTTTACAAAGGTAGAAGCATTAGCAGAAATGATGTCACATATAAGTAATTATATAGTAGCAGAAGGCTCATCAAAAATGCTCCAAAAAGAAGTAGATGAGAAAAATTTAAAATTTGAAGAAGATAAAAAAATTAAGGATAAATTAGAAAAAGAATACAAGGGATACCAGTTAAAAGCTCTTCAATCACAGTTAAATCCAAATTTTTTATTCAACTTATTAAATAGTATTTCATCTTTAGCTATAGTTGAAAATGCAATAAAAACTCACGAAACAATATACAACTTATCAAATATGCTAAGGTATGCGTTAAAAAAATCAGATAAAATAATTACTTTAGAAGAAGAATTTGATTATGTAAAGTCATATTTAAATCTTCAAAAGATAAGGTTTTCTGAAAGGTTAAACTATGAAGTTAATATTGAGAATGAATTTAAAGATATAAAAATTCCATTCATGATTTTACAAACTTTTGTTGAAAATTCTGTAATACATGGTCTTGAAGCAAAAGAAGAGGGTGGATATGTAAAGGTTTTCGTAGATAGGGAAGAAGATTATATAGTTATAAAGATTAAAGATAATGGAATAGGAATGGATAGAGAGCAATTAAATTTAATTCAAAGAGATTTAGATTTAAAAGATGATACTAATATAGATAAATTAGGAATAAAAAGGGCGAATAAGAGATTGTATTACTACTATGAAGAAAATTATAAAATAGAAATAAATAGTAAAGAAAACTTTGGAACTTTAGTAAAAATAACTATTTTAAAAGAAATATAGCTAGGAGTTAAACTTATGGTTAAAGTAATGATTGTTGACGATGAAGAATTGGAAAGACACGCTTTAAGCGTAGTTATAAATAAATGTGAAAATATTGAAATTGTAGCTCAAGCCAAAAATGGAAAAGAGGCTATAGAGTTAGATGAAAAATTTAATCCAGAAATTATAATAATGGATGCAAAGATGCCTGGGATAGATGGAAGAAAAGCAGCAAATATAATAAAACAACAAAATAAAGATAAAATAGTTATAATGATGATGGTTTATGATGATTTTGAATTAATGCATGATTCACTAATATCAGATATTAATGAATATATATTAAAGCCTATTAAGCCAAGTGATTTAATAGATATTATTGATAAGTTTATTGTTAATTTAAAAACTAATGATGATCTAAAAAAAGGAAGATATATAAAAGATAAAAAAGATTTATCAATTAGTGCATCTATAGAATATATAGACAAAAATTTAGGGGAGAACGTCAGTCTAGAGCAAGTAGCTTCTATTTGCAATTTAAGCCCTTGCTATTTTAGTAAAGTATTTAAAAAAGAAGTAGGTGTAAACTTTATTTCATATGTAAATGATAAAAAAATTAGTAAAGCTAAAGAAATTTTAGAAACTACGGATAATAGTATTATAAATATAGCGATTGATTTAGGATATGAAGATTGTGGATATTTCATAAGGGTATTTAAAAAATTACAAGGGATTACTCCAAAAAAGTATAGAGAATTACATAGAGTTAAATAAAAAAGCACTGTATCTATAATGAAAATTATTATATATACAGTGCTTTTTAAAATTAAAAATTATAAATTATATAAAATTTTTAATGTATTGAGTAAAAAAAGTAAGAAATATATTATTTAAATAATAAAAAATAGTACTTTTTTATTTATTAAAATAAAAAAGTACTATTTTTATTGTTTAAAATTAAACAATAAAGTTCGATAACATGTCAAGAATTTTTGATGGAATTAATGTAAATATATATTAATATTTATTTAACGACAAAATCCAACAAATTTATTTAAATTAAAGGGAGGAAATATAAGTGAAATCAAAAAGATTCCAGGTTTTAGCACAACGCCCTGTAAATCAAGATGGTATTATAGGTGAATGGCCAGAAGAGGGATTAGTGGCAATGCACAGTCCTAACGATCCAAAGCCATCTATAAAGATTGAAAATGGAAAAGTAGTAGAGTTAGACAATGTAAAAAGAGAAGATTTTGACATGATAGATAGATTTATAGCTGACTATGCTATCAACTTAGATAAAGCTGAAGAAGCTATGAAGATTGATTCTTTAGAAATAGCTAGAAAACTTGTTGATATAAATATTGGTAGAGATGAAATAGTGGAGATAATAACAGCCATAACTCCTGCTAAAGTGGTGGAAGTAGTTTCTCATATGAATGTTGTTGAGATGATGCTTGCGCTTCAAAAAATGAGAGCTAGGAAAACGCCTTCAAATCAATGTCATGTTACAAACTTGAAAGATAATCCTGTTCAAATAGCCGCAGATGCAGCAGAAGCTGGATTAAGAGGGTTCTCTGAACAAGAGACTACAGTTGCTATCGTTAGATATGCACCATTTAATGCATTATCACTGTTAATTGGGGCTCAAGTTGGACGTCCTGGAGTCTTAACTCAATGTTCAGTTGAAGAAGCTACTGAGCTTGACCTTGGAATGAGAGGACTTACATGTTATGCAGAAACCGTTTCGGTATATGGAACAGAGCCTGTATTTACAGATGGAGATGATACTCCATGGTCAAAAGCTTTCTTAGCATCAGCATATGCATCAAGAGGACTTAAGATGAGATTTACATCAGGTACAGGATCAGAAGCATTGATGGGATATGCAGAAGGAAAGTCAATGCTTTATCTAGAGGCAAGATGTATATACATAACTAAAGGGGCTGGAGTTCAAGGACTTCAAAATGGAGCAGTAAGTTGTATAGGTATGACAGGTGCAGTTCCATCAGGAATAAGAGCAGTTTTAGCTGAAAACTTAATAGCATCTATGTTAGATATAGAAGTTGCTTCTGGAAATGACCAAACGTTTTCACATTCAGATATAAGAAGAACAGCAAGAACATTAATGCAAATGTTACCAGGAACAGATTTTATATTCTCTGGATATAGTGCAGTTCCAAATTACGATAATATGTTTGCAGGTTCAAACTTTGATGCTGAAGATTTTGATGATTACAACGTATTACAAAGAGACTTAATGGTAGATGGGGGATTAAGACCGGTATCAGAAGAAGAAACAATTGCAATAAGAAATAAAGCTGCAAGAGCAATACAGGCTGTATTTAAAGAATTAGGATTCCCGCCTATAACAGATGAAGAAGTTGAAGCGGCAACTTATGCTCATGGAAGTAAAGATATGCCTGAAAGAAATATAGTAGAAGATTTAAAGGCAGCAGAAGAAATGTTAAACAGAAGAATAGTAGGGCTTGATGTGGTAAAAGCATTAAGTGCTAACGGATTTGATGATATAGCAAATAACATATTAAACATGCTTAAACAAAGAGTAACAGGTGATTACTTACAAACATCAGCTATATTAAATACAGATTTTGATGTTATAAGTGCGGTTAACGATAAAAATGATTATAAAGGGCCAGGAACTGGATATAGAATAAGTCCAGAAAGATGGGAAGAAATAAAGAATATACCTAACGCAGTAAGACCAGAAGATATAAAATAAGTGAGGGGTGAAAGGTATGGAAAAAATGGTAAATCAATATGAAATTAAAGCACTTGAACTTACTGAAACTGGAGATGCAAAAATTGGGACTAATTTAGATGAAGTTGTTATAGGGTTAGCACCAGCATTTCTAAAATTTCAAACTAAGACATTAGTAGATACTTTACATACTGATATATTAACAGAACTTATCGCAGGGATAGAAGAAGAAGGACTAAAGGCAAGAGTTGTTAGAGTTATAAGAACGTCAGATGTTTCATTTATAGCAAACGATGTAGCTAAAATAAGTGGATCGGGAATAGGTATTGGGATACAGTCAAAAGGAACAACTGTTATTCATCAAAAGGACTTATTACCATTAAATAATTTAGAATTATTCCCACAAGCTCCATTATTAACATTAGATATATATAGATTGATAGGAAAAAATGCAGCTAAATATGCTAAGGGAGAATCACCTAATCCAGTACCAACTAAAAATGATCAAATGGTTAGACCTAAATTTATGGCAAAAGCAGCGTTATTCCATATAAAAGAAACTAAATATGTAGAGGTTGGAGCAAAGCCTATACAAATAGATGTGAAATTTTAATTTGAAGGGAGTGTAACTTTTATGGAACAAAATAAGATGAATCCTCAAGATTACCCTTTAGCTACAAAAAGAGCTGATGTTATAAAGACGCCGACTGGAAAGGGTTTACAAGAAATAACTTTAGAAAATGTATTAAATGGAGAAATTAAGCCAGAAGATGTTAGGATATCGCCTGAAACTTTAGAAATGCAAGCTCAAATAGCTGAAGGTATGAATAGAGATGCTATTGCTAGAAACTTTAGAAGAGCAGCAGAGCTTATAAATTTCCCAGATGAAAGAATAATTGAAATATATAATGCATTAAGACCATATAGATCAACAAAAGAAGAACTTTTAGCTATAGCTGATGAAGTTGAAAATGTTTATGGAGCTAAGGTTAATGCTGAATTTATAAGAGAAGCTAGTGAAGTTTATGAAAAAAGAAAAAAATTAAGACAAGAGTAATTTGCTTTGAATTTAAGGAGGAAAGTTAATGAAGATAATCTCAGGTGTAGACATTGGTAATGCTACAACGGAAGTGGTATTAGCAAAAGTTGAAAATGAAAATATAAAATTCCTTTCAAGTGGAATAGTTCCAACAACAGGAATAAAGGGCACTGAAGAAAATATAGAAGGAGTCTTTTCCTCCTTAAAACAAGCTTTAGATAAAGTAAATCTAAAACTTGAAGATTTAGATTTGGTAAGAATAAATGAAGCAGCTCCTGTTATCGGCGATGTTGCTATGGAAACTATTACTGAAACAATTATAACAGAATCTACAATGATAGGTCATAATCCATCTACTCCAGGTGGAGTTGGACTAGGTATAGGTAAAACTATATACATAGAAGACTTAGATGAATTAGATGTAGAGAAAGTAAAAGATGAACAATTTATTCCACTTATTTTAAGTAGAGTTAATTTCTTAGAAGCTGCAGCAAGAATAAATGCAGCCACTAAAAGAGGAATAAATATACAAGCTGCAGTTGTTCAAAGGGACGATGGGGTCTTAATAAATAATAGGCTAGAAAAGAAAATACCAATAGTTGATGAAGTTATGCTTTTAGAAAAAGTTTCAATAGGGATGAAGGCATCAGTAGAAGTTGCAAAACAAGGCGATGTTATTGAAACCCTATCAAATCCATATGGAATTGCAACCGTTTTTGAGTTAACTTCAGAAGAGACTAAAATGATAGTTCCTATATCTAGAGCCTTAATAGGAAATAGATCGGCAGTAGTAATAAAAACTCCAAAAGGAGATGTTCAAGAAAAAGTTATACCTGCTGGTAAGATCCATATAAATGGATTAAAAAGAAAAGAGGCTGTAGATGTAGAGCACGGTGCTAAAAAAATTATGGATGCAGTTGGTTTATGTGTTCCTATACAAGATGTAAAAGGTGAACCAGGTACAAATGCAGGTGGAATGCTTGAAAGAGTAAGACAAGTTATGGCAAATCTTACTAAACAAAAAATTTCAGATATCACTATACAAGATTTACTAGCAGTTGACACTTTTATACCTCAAAAGGTAAAAGGTGGTATAGCCGAGGAATTTTCAATGGAAAATGCAGTTGGAATAGCTGCTATGGTTAAAGCTGACAAACTTCAAATGCAAATGATAGCTGATAAGTTACAAGAAAAATTAGGTGTCTTAGTTGAAGTTGGAGGAGTAGAAGCTGATATGGCTATAAGAGGAGCTTTAACTACTCCAGGAAGTAGTACTCCACTTGCAATCTTAGATATGGGAGCAGGTTCAACAGATGCATCAATAATAAATAAGCAAGGTGAAATATGCTCAATACATTTAGCTGGAGCTGGAAATATGGTAACTATGCTTATAAAGTCTGAATTAGGTATTGAAGATTTTAGCTTGGCAGAAGATATAAAAAAATATCCACTTGCTAAAGTTGAAAGCTTATTCCATATAAGACATGAGGATGGGACTGTAGAATTTTTCGAAAAACCATTAGATTCTTCAGTTTTTGCCAAGGTTGTAATATTAAAAGATGGAAAACTTGTTCCTGTTGAAGAACAAAATTCTATAGAAAAAATTAAAAATATAAGAAAATCTGCTAAAGAAAAAGTATTTGTAACTAACTGTATAAGAGCATTGACAATAGTATCACCTACAGGAAATATAAGAGATATAGAATTTGTTGTATTAGTTGGAGGATCATCATTAGATTTTGAAGTTCCTCAATTAGTAACTAATTCACTATCTCAATATGGAGTAGTAGCGGGAAGAGGTAACATTAGAGGTACAGAAGGCCCTAGAAATGCAGTAGCTACAGGACTTGTGTTAGCTTTTAATCGAAATGGAGAAGTATGTAATGTTAACTAGAAGTTTTAATCATGATGTACCAACAATATATATGTACCTTTGTAAAGAACTTAAAGATTTAAAAAATATAGATGAAATTTTATGGGGAATAGAAGAAGAAGGAATTCCTTGTAAAGTATTAAAAAACGAAGAATCTCTTGTCTCAGAAAAGTTAAGCTATATTGCATCTCAACTTTCTAGGTTATCAGTAGGTATAGGTATAGATAAAACTGGCAAAGTTACATTAACTTTGAATAAGTTAAAAGAAAATGAACCTTTATTTGTTGCTCACATTGATGATAGCCTTAATACTTTAAGAAACTTAGGATCAAATGCAGGCAGACTAGTAAAAGGAATAGCATTTAAATTATAAAAAACTAAAATAGCTTAGGAGGCTTTAGTTATGAAAAAATTAAATGAAATAAAAGAATTAAGTTTAGATATAGTAAAAGAAATGGCAAAAGCAGCAGAACAAAAAGCACAGGAGATGAATGTTCCTGTAATATTTGCAGCAGTAGATTCAGGTGCAAACTTAATGTTAATGCACAGAATGGAAGAAGCATTTATAACTAGTATAGATATTGCAATAAATAAAGCTTACACAGCAGCTTGTTTAAAGCAAGGAAGTCACAATATTGCACAGTGTGTTCAACCAGGACAAAGTCTTTACGGACTTCAACTTACAAACAACTGTAAAATAGTACCTTTTGGTGGTGGATTACCTGTAATAGTTGATGGCAAAGTTGTTGGAGCAGTTGGAGTAAGTGGAGGCACTGTAGAAGAAGATATGACTATAGCTCAAGCGGCAATAGATGCATTTAATAAGTAGGCATTTAAATTTAATAATACAACAAAAAGTAAGTGGAGGAAATGACAAATGAGAATGTATGATTATTTAGTACCAAGCGTTAACTTTATGGGAGCTGGATGTGTAAAATTAGTTGGAGAAAGATGTACAATATTAGGTGGGAAAAAAGCCTTAATAGTTACAGATAACTTCTTAAGAAATATGGAAGGTGGAGCTGTTGAATTAACAGTTAAATCTTTATTAGAAGCTGGAATAGAAGTTGCATATTATGATCAAGTAGAACCAAACCCTAAAGATACTAATGTTATAGATGGTCTTAAAATATACCAAGAAGAAAATTGCGATATGATAGTTACAGTTGGTGGAGGAAGTGCGCATGACTGTGGTAAAGGAATAGGAATAGCTGCAACTCATGAAGGAGACCTTTATGAATATGCAGGTATAGAAACTTTAACAAATCCATTACCTCCAATAGTTGCTGTTAACACTACAGCGGGAACAGCAAGTGAAGTTACAAGACACTGTGTTATAACTAATACTAAAACTAAAGTAAAATATGTTATAGTGAGTTGGAGAAACCTACCATTAGTTTCTTTCAATGACCCAGAATTAATGGTTAAAAAGCCAGCTGGATTAACTGCTGCAACAGGAATGGATGCATTAACTCATGCTATAGAAGCTTACGTATCAAAGGATGCAAATCCTGTAACTGATGCTGCTGCTATTCAAGCTATAAAATTAATTTCAAAAAATTTAAGACAAGCTGTTGCATTAGGTGAAAATTTAGTCGCAAGAGAAAATATGGCATATGCTTCATTATTAGCAGGTATGGCATTTAACAATGCAAACTTAGGATATGTTCATGCTATGGCACATCAATTAGGTGGACTATATGATATGCCTCATGGAGTTGCAAATGCTATGTTACTTCCTCATGTTGAGAAATATAATTTAATATCTAACCCTCAGAAATTTGCTGATATAGCTGAATTCATGGGTGAAAATATAGATGGATTATCAGTAGTTGAAGCTGCAGAAAAAGCAATAGGTGCAATGTTTAAGTTATCTAAAGATATAGGAATACCTGCAAGCTTAAAGGAAATGGGAGTTAAAGAAGAGGATTTCGAATATATGGCAGAAATGGCATTAAAAGATGGAAATGCATTCAGTAACCCTAGAAAAGGAAATGAAAACGACATAGTAGAGATATTTAAAGCTGCATTTTAATAGTATTATATAGTTTTTCAAAAGTGTATATATAGTTTAAATATATACACTTTTTTACGCTTAAGGAAATTGCACTTACTAAAAAACTATGTAGAATTTATAAAACTTAGTTATTTAAATATATAAAAATTTATATTCTATTTTCAAAAAATAGATTTTATAAAAAGGTAGGGAATATATGAATATGTCAGTGTTTTTAGGAGAATTAATTGGAACTTTATTGTTAGTATTATTAGGAAATGCAGTTGTAGCAAATGTAATACTTTGTAAGACTAAAGGAAATAATTCAGGGTGGATAGTAATATCGACAGGCTGGGCTTTAGCAGTAGCAATTCCGGTTTTTATATTTGGAAGTATTAGTGGAGCTCATTTTAATCCTGCAGTTACAATAGCTCTTGCAGTTATTGGAAATTTTCCATGGGCAAATGTACCTATGTATATATTAGCTCAACTTATAGGAGCTTTTATAGGAGCATTATTAGTTCTTATTTGTTATTATAATCATTTTGAAAAAACAGAAGATAAGTCTGTTAAATTAGGTGTATTTTGTACAGCACCAGAAATAAGAGATACTAAAATAAACTTTAGCACTGAGTTTATAGGAACTTTTGTATTAGTTTTTGCAATATTAGGAATAGGAGAATCTTCACTTGCTGATGGGATTCATCCAATGGTAGTAGGTATGATAGTAGGAGCAATAGGGCTATGCTTAGGCGGTCCAACTGGGTATGCTATAAATCCAGCTAGGGACTTAGCTCCAAGGCTTATGCATTATTTAATGCCTGTACCAAATAAAGGTTCTTCTGATTGGAGTTATGCATGGATACCTGTAGTAGCTCCAATATTAGGAGGAATTGCAGGAGCATTAGTATATATAAGTATATTTTAGAAGATTATGCCTCAATAGTGAATTAATAAAATCATTACTGAGGCTAAATTTTTTATCTAGTCAATTTTATTATTACTTCTTCTAGATGAGGATACATTTTTAATAAATCATTTCTTTCGAATAACTCAAAATCTTCAAATGTAAATGCAGGGGCTACCATACATCCAACCAATGCGAATCCATCATTATTCATTGCAGAACCAAATATATATCCCTTAGGAACCAAAACTTGTGGAGATTCTCCTTTTGAAGTATCTAAGCCTAGTTGTTTAGTTATTAGCTCACCTTGAGGATTAATCATATATATAGTAAGAGCTTGTCCATCATGGTAATACCACATTTCATCTGACTTTAACCTATGAAAGTTTGATACTTCTCCAGTCTCAAGTAAAAAGTATATACTACTAAAAAGTTTTTTATCTTCTCTAAACAAGTCGTTTGAAACTACTGATTCTTTATAGTAACCACCTTCAACGTGAGGTGTCATACCTAAATTTTCTATATAATATTTTGATGATTTCATACAATACCTCCTATGTATAATGGTTTTATTATAACATAAGTTAAGGCACTCCAGCCTTAAAGAGAAAGAGTGCCTATATTACAATTAATTAAAATTTAAAACTAGCAATTATACTAACAGTAATGGCAGTTACAATTATCAGGAGATTCTTCCCACCATCCAAAAGCAACGACAATGTTAGAAGTAGAAGTTAATCCTCCTAAATAAACAATTAAAGATTGACCTGGAGGAAGAATAATTTGACCACCATCTACAATCTCTGTTGAAGATGGTGCCACTATTCTAGAAAAGATTGAAACACCATCAGTAGGAGGGGTATTAGATGCGCTAGCTAAAGATTGTACTTGTCCATAAGGTATTGGTTGTGGATTAATTGTTAAATTAGTGCAGCTTACATAACCAAGAGATGTTCCTGCTGGCAAAGTTGACTTAAGATAAAAATCAGCAGTTACTACAGCAGGTGATGGGTTTAATACAGTTATTACATTTACATATATATTTCTAGCTGAAGTAGTTGGATTAACTAAAGCGGCTATAGAGTGAGTACTTGGTAATGCTGGATTTAGTTGTAGAGTTCTACCTATAAAATATCTTCCTAACTCAGATTGATACAAGGCATAAGGTATAGAAACTTCTTTTTCAAATAAATTACTACTACATGTCATATATTATCACCTATATATATATTTTTAGAGATAGTATATACCTCCTATAT
>NZ_JAKEDR010000259.1 GCF_023653455.1 Paraclostridium ghonii | reverse complement strand
GTATAATACTATGCTTTAAAGAAAAATAAAAAACACTTATGTTATTTTAAATATGAAAATATACTTATTGTGATTAATATGGTTCTTGAAAATAAACTATATTTAATGTAATGTATTACTATGTGTAATTTTAACAATAAATTTTAAGGAGAATTAAAAGTGACTTATATAAATGCAAAGAGTAAATATTTAATAAACGTAAAAAATATTAAAATAAAGCAAAAATTTGATACCCTAATAACTAAATCTGTGAATATAACAGAAGATCAAGTTGAAGAGTGCAAAAAATATGCTGAAAAATGTATAGAAGAATCTAACGACTATAAAGATTTATTACCTTCATCTATAAAAGATGAAAAGACGCAAAAACAAATTGCAAAGCAAATAATATTTGCAAATAAAATAGGAGAATGTGGGGTTCTAAATTATTTTAAATATAGAGGTCTTAAGCCAGATGTTTTAAAAGACAATAAAATAGGGATAAAAACTTATATAGATAAAGACATGCACAGCAGATTGATAATAGATAAAAAAGAGTTTGAATCAAAGAATAAAAAACAATATTACATTGGTGTACACTTAAACTTAGAGGTAGATGATAAAAAACATTCAATTAAAAAATATTTAGTTAAGGATATTTATGATGTAAAAACAGTTCAAATATATGGATATCTAGAAGCTAAATTTATGGAAAGCTTAAAATACGAAACTATAACTAAAAAAGATGGAAAGAAAGAGTATAAGTTCTATACTAAAAAAGCTAATAATTACGATAAAAAAGATAAATATGCAAATTTTGGATATGATTGCAAATGGTATTACTTAGATAGAATGATGGAGATAGAAGGATTAGTAATGAAAATAAAAAAATAGTTTATAAATTTTTACTATGAAAGATTAACTTTTATTATTATTTTTAATTAATAAAAGTTAATCTTTTTTTATACTAAGGTATTATAAATTATCTGATTTGTGGATAAGTTATAATACCAACTGCTAAACTTGAGCAACGGACCTGATTTTCAAGGTCGTTGGCGACATGAGCAAAGCGAATTTTTTAGTTGAAGTATTATTTGATATATGGTATTTTAGGAAAAGATTAACAAAATTTCATGGGGGTTAAATATGGATAAAAAACTTAGTAATAAAGCTATTAAATCTTGGATTATAGGAAGGACAGTTGGATTAATGATTTTTATAGTTATTTATCTAGTGTTAAGATTTGTTTTACCTAGACTTGAGATAAATGCAATTAACTACATTATTGATAATTATATATCATGGATAAATATGATTATATTAATTATTTTAGGGTTAATTGCTATATCTGCATACATAGAACCATTCTTTGAATATAAGCAATGGAGTTACAGGATAAATGAAGAAGAAATTTTTTTTACAGAAGGAATATTTTTTAAAAAAAGTGTTACAATCCCAATTGTACGAATTCAAAATATAAATTTATCAGAAGGTCCTATAAACAGAAAATTTAATTTAGCTGATGTTGAGATTGGAACTGCAGGAGGAAGCTATAAAATACCTAATCTTGATAAAGAAGAAGTGGAAAAAATTAGGGCGTTTTTAAAAATCAAAATTAATGAAAATGTTAGAGAGGAGCTTGATGCATAATTATGAATAAAGAAGTTGATGATAATAAAGCTAATTATGAAAATAAAAGCTTCACAGATAAAAATATAAAACTAAGAAATGATTGGAAAAGTTTAATTTATAAACTTATAAGAGGGGCAATCAGTAATTTTGGGATAGGAGTAATTTTTATAGTATTTTTAAAGCAATGGTTTTGGATAGCTATAGTGCTATTTGTAATTTTAGACATTACATTTTCGATAATAGGTTGGAAGTATGAGTATATAAGTATAAAAGATAATGAGGTACATTATTATAAGGGGATATTTTCAAAGGAAACATTAATAATTCCAAAAAAAAGTTTTAAATCTATGGACATATCACAAAACTTAATAGAAAAATTATTATCATATAAAATTGTAAAAATAGAAAGCCCCTCAAAAGACTTTAGTATAGATGATATAAAAATGAGTTTAAATAATGAACAAATAGATATACTTAAATCTTTTTCTCTGAATGATTTGAATAATGAATATATAAATGATGTAAATAAAGTTAATGAAGATTCTGTACTCAATAACACAAAAGACAATGAAAAGTATAAAGAAATAAAAGAAAAAAAGGTAGAAACTAAAAAGTTATTCATATATGGATTTACAAGTTTTAACTTATTTGTTGCATTGATTTTTATTTTTAATATTTTAGGAAAGTTAGATGATTTCATTAGTTCAGATTATTTATTAGATATGATAGATGGAGCTTTTAAAAATAATTCTAAAGGTATGTCTATTATATTGATTGCTGTTGGACTTTTAATTTTTCTAATTATATTAAAACGTTTTTGATATTGTCCTCTAGATATCTTGTCTG
>NZ_JAKEDR010000258.1 GCF_023653455.1 Paraclostridium ghonii | reverse complement strand
TTTTTCAAACAAAAGACGGGATAAGGAGATGGCCTCTGTCCCCGTGGGCTGGAAAAGTGTAAAAAGAGACAATTATAAATGAAGAAAATAAATTTTTAATAAATATTTACATACCTTTAGAATAAAATTAGACAAAATTCATGCTAGTTGGAACAAAAAAAATACCACTTGTGCTGGTTATATTGATTGAAAAAAATGAGAGTGTTATCTTAAATACAAGAGAGCGCTCTCATTTTTAATATTTAAGAAATTATATTTAGTAGTAATTAGGAAATATAAATATTAATTTATAATGTGAAAAGTTTTAATAAACAGACAAAATTATTTAAGGGAGAATAGAAGTGAATTTTTAGCACAAGGGAGTGGATTAATAGGGTATGTTTGAGTTTAAATTAGCATTAAAATATTTAAAGAAGAATAAGAAAGAATCTATTTCAATAATAGCTTGTATAGTTGTTGCAATAACTCTTATTTTAGGAGTTGATATTGGGGCAAATAGTGTACAGTTAAACCAAATAGATATGGCTAGAGAGATTGCAGGTTATTATGATGGGACATTACAAACCAATAGCAAAGAAAATATTGAAAAATTAAAACAAATAAATGGAGTTTACAATGTAAATACAGTTGAAGATTTAGGAGAGTTTATTCCAAAAGATGGATTAAAATCTAAGTTTTATACATACAATGAAAATTATTTAAAAGCATTTAATTATAAAGTAGTAGATGGAAGGCTTCCTAAAAATGAAGGCGAAATAGTTGTAGATAAAAAAATATTTGAAAAATCTAATGAAGGTAATGTATTAAATAAAAGCATTTATGCTATAAACAAAGTAGATTACAAAGTAAATGGCGAAAATAAAATTTATAGTAAAAAAAGTAAATATAAAATAGTTGGATTAATAAGTAAAGAAGAACAATACTATACAACTGGAAATGAAGAAGCTATTGGAGGGGCAGAGCTATTCACATTTGTTAAGACTAAGGAAAATTCAATACCTAAGGATTTACTAAATTATCACACAGTATTTAATTTAAAAGGAGTTAATCCAGAAAATTTAGATGCTAAATTTTCAAATTTAAGAAAAGATTACAATCCGAAATTAGATAGTAGCGTAGATATTAGACAAGATTCTAGAAGTGGTATATCTAGCAATGAATATCTAGACTCAACTCTTAGATATTTTAAAGATCAACAAAGTGATAATGAAGTACAATCTAAAGTATTTATTACAGTTATAGCAGCATTTACAATAGTAAATTTCTTTAACATAATGCTTAAAAAATTAATAACACAAATAGGATATTTAAGAGTTATTGGGATGTCTAATAAAAAAGTAATTAAGCTTTATTTAATTCAAATCTTTATGTTATTTATTGTAGGTTCAATTATAGGCTTTATAAGTTCTATAATATTTGCAAGGTATGCTATGAGTACAATTGTAACCTTAAATATGTTTGATATAAGTGATTTTAGTAAAGTAAAATTAAATATTCCATATTTTATTGTATTTAAAGCTTTAATTATGATTTTATTTATATTATTGATTACTGTTTTTATTCCTGTTTTAAAATCACTAAGAAAATATCCTATAGATATTATAAATACCACAGATAAAATAAAATATAAAACAAAATATAATAAAAAAATTATTACAACACTTTTAAAAAATAACTTACTTAGAAATAAGATAAAAACTGTAGTTTCTATAATCGTAATATCTTTTAGCGGGATTATGATTATAAATGGATTTTCTACTAACTTAGATTATATTAATGAACAGATGGATAAATATTCATCATATGCACCGCATAAGTATAATTATATTATAAGACCTGATTTTAACGCTAGTGAAAGTATAGAAAAAGTAAGTGATACAGATATTTCAAAAATTAAAAACATTGATGGAGTAAAAGATTTAAAAGTACAAAATTATACTAGAGGAATGATAATAGAAGAAAAAGACAAAGTAAGTAAAGTTTATATGGATGAGTATGGAGATAAAGACAGTAGTCTAAATACTCAAGATGTTTATTCTATAATTGAAGGAATGAAAGATATAGATAAACTAAATGAGTTTGTAAAAGAAGGAGATATTAAAAGCTTAAATGATTCAAAAGGTGATTATATAAATATTGCTGTATGTAATAATTTTTATTATATAAAGGATGCAGTCTATAAAAGAGTTATAAAAGATTTGAAATTAGGGGATATACTTAATTTTAAAGTAATGACTACTGGTTCTGATGGAAACTATGCTTATAAAGATTTTAAGTTTAGGGTTAGTGTCATTTTAGATGATGATTATAGTAGGAAAAACGAAATGAACCTTATGGACCAGATATCATTGATGAACTTTGATAATTTCAATAAAATAACTAATGGATTTTATAATCAACAAGTATTTTTTAATTCTAAAGAAGCAAGTTATAAAAAAGCAAATAAACTTTTAGAAAATATAAAAGAAAAAAATAAGTATTTATATGTTTACAATGGTCAAGAGCATAAACCTGAGTTTAGCATTACTTTTCCTATGATAATCTTTTTATTGGTATTTGTTTCAGCATTATTCAATATATA
>NZ_JAKEDR010000257.1 GCF_023653455.1 Paraclostridium ghonii | reverse complement strand
AAATAGGTTCATTATCAAAAGGAGCCAAAGTAGAAATAGTAGAAAGTAAAAACGGATGGCATAAAATAAAATATAATGGAGGGTACGGATACGTATCAGGAGATTATATAAAAATAGATGGAAGTACAACAAATCCACCAACAAATCCTGAAGAAAGTGTGAAAAATACAGGAGTAGTAACAGCAAGTACATTAAATGTAAGAAGTGGATATGGAACTAGTTATGGATCAATAGGTTCATTATCAAAAGGAGCAAAAGTAGAAATAGTAGAAAGTAAAAATGGATGGCATAAAATAAAATATAATGGAGGGTACGGATACGTATCAGGAGATTATATAAAAATAGATGGAAGTACAACAAACCCTCCAACAACAACAAAAACAGGGACAGTAACAGCAAGTACATTAAATGTAAGAAGTGGATATGGAACTAGTTATGGATCAATAGGTTCATTATCAAAAGGAGCAAAAGTAGAGATAGTAGAAAGTAAAAATGGATGGCATAAGATAAAATATAATGGAGGATACGGATACGTATCAGGAGATTACATAAAAATAGGATAAAAATTTTATGAAAGGGTATATAAAAACTAAACAAAAATAGTTTTATATACTCTTTTTATTTACAATGTTATAATTATATAAATAAAAAGTAGGAAGGGGATTTTTATGATTTATTTAAATGGTGAAGATATAATAAAGTCTATAACTTTAGATGAATGTATGGATGCTGTAGAAGATGCATATAGAATGTATGATAATAATGAGTATAATATGCCAGATAGATTACAAGTTGAGAACGATGAGTTAACATCTCTTTATATGCCTTGTTTTATAAAAGAATCATTTGGAACAAAAATACTTACCGTAGCACCTAATAATGCTAAGTTAAACAAACCAGTAATTGATGGGATTATGCTTGTAAATGATATAAATACAGGTGAAGTTGTTTGTATGATGGATGGAAAAACTCTTACAGCTATTAGAACTGGAGCTGTGGGAGGGGTAGGAGTTAGGCATACAACAAGAAAAGATGTAAAGAGTGTAGGATTAATAGGTACAGGTGTTCAAGGATTTTACCAAATTATATATACATGTAAGGCAAGAAATATAGAAAGTGTTTATTTATACAATAGAACAAAAGAAAAAGCTATTAGTTTAAAAAAAGAGTTAGAGAAAAGGTTAGAAGGTATAAACATACATATAGCACAATCTTCTAGGGAGTTAGTTAAAAATAGTGAAATTATAATAACTGCAACTACTTCATATCAACCAGTTATAGAAGATGATAAAGAATTATTAAAAGGAAAACATATAATAGCCATAGGTTCATATAAACCGGATATGAGAGAATTACCGGATTCACTACTTGAAATTGTGGATACTGTTGTCATAGATACAGACTTTGCAAAACAAGAAAGTGGAGATTTATGCATTCCAATACAAAAAGGATTAATAAGCTCTGATGAAATTAAAAATATGGGAGCGTTTTTAAAAGAACATAATAATATTGATTTTACAGAAAAAACTACATTATATAAGTCAGTTGGAATGGGGTTATTTGATATGGTAGTAGCTAATAAAATTTATAAAAATTCTATAGAGAAAAAAATAGGACAACATATTGAATTATAAAAAATGTGTCTAAAGTTTAGTAGCTTTAGACACATTTTTTACTCTATATCAAATGGATTTTTTTCAAATTCATTTATCCTATCTAGATAATGCTTAGGTGAAACACCATATGCTTTTTTAAATGCTCTAACAAAGCTAGAATAATCCTTAAAACCACATTCTATACAAGCATCACTCATAAGATAACCTTTTTTTATTAAAGATTTAGCATAAATAAGTCTTTTTTGTACTATATAGCTATGTAATGAGCTTCCTGTTTGAGATTTAAACTTACGCATAAGATAATATTTGCTCATAAAAAATTTGCTAGCTATAGTATCTATAGATAAATCTTTATTTAAATTCTCGTTTATATAATTGAAGATTTGTTGTATAGTTTCATCATATTCTACATCTTCTGAATTATCATCACTTTTCAGAAATAATCTATTGATTAGCACTAAAAACTGTATAAATAAAGAATTTTTAAGTATAACATGGCCAAAATCATCAGAAGTATCAGTAGCTTTAATTTTAAGTAAAATATTTTTTACATTTTCTAGGTCGCTTTGATTAAGTCTAAGCAAATTAGATTTGTTTTGACTTGATATATTAAAACAAGTAAATAAATCATCTCCATATATATTATGTTTTTCTATATATTCTGGATTTATCCATATAACTATTCTTTCGTAATATTTGTTAGGGTTTATAATAGGTTTATGTATCTCCGTATTATTTATAAATAAAATATCCCAAGGTTTTAGTTTATATGATTTTCCTTCTACTAAATAATCTACATCACCAGAAATTAAAATTGTAATTTTATTGAAGTCATGATGGTGATAATCAAACTTTATATCCTTCATATCTTTTATATGAAATATTTTAAAATTATCATTAAGATATCCAACCTTATCTATATTTTCTTTATTTATATCCATAAAATACAACCTCTCATATTCAAATAATAGTAATAACTTTAAAAATATTTAATATTTAATAT
>NZ_JAKEDR010000256.1 GCF_023653455.1 Paraclostridium ghonii | reverse complement strand
TTATGATATTGATAATGCTGAAAATCCATCAAGTACTTATAAATCTGATTTATCTAATTATAGTAAGCTAGATTTATTAATTAATCATATTAAAGAATTTAGAAAAGAGTATATGTGCATATTACAAGATTTTAAAAGAATTGATCAGCTTTCAAATTATAATAAAGATAGATATGAAGAATATAGTAAAATTAAATATACTTTAAAAGAAGAATTTAGAGAGAGAATGGGAATGATGATTGATAAAAATGCAAAAGAATTAAGAGAATTGACACAAAAAAAAGAAATTAGAAATTTTATAGAGTATTTAGAAAAAGTTAAAAATAATTTTAGTGATTATTTTACGTATAATAAATTATAAATAAGAATAGTACTGGTATATAGAATAATAAATCATTTTTTATAAAAATTCTGTGAAATTTAAGTATATATAAGTTCGAAAATAACTATAAATAAATGAAGCTGTAATAATCTAATTATTGAAGTCAAGATTTTAGAATAATTAAAGTGAAACGACATCCGTTGTTGGTGTAACGGATAAGTGGATCAAAAGTAAAGCATATAATAGTAAATACTCTAGATACTATTTAAGGATGTATTAATGTAAAAGTAGATACATACTTTTTATATCAAACAAAATAATTTGTAGCTTAGGAGAAATTGGGTCTGTAAAATAAAAGAGTATATCTAATAAATCTTGATGATTTAAAATATAGATATACTTTTTTATTTCTTATTATTAAGTTCATATATGTTATTACTTAATGCATTTATACTAGTACTCAAATTTTCAAGCTTACCTTCAATTCTAATTAGTAAATACATAGTAACAATATCAGGAAAACCTAAGTTAGATACTAAGGCCATTAAACTTAATAAAAAATAGTTGACAAGAAGACGATTGTCGCACTACTATTTAAGTATCAAGGTAGACAATTGCCGTAAGAATGGAGGTGTTAAAGTTGAAAAAAATTCCTAGAACAGAATTTCAAGTAATGAAGTACATATGGGATCAAGATGAAACTAGGATAGCTGCAATGGATATTACAAAATTTATGAGTGACAACTATAATTGGTCAAAGGGAAGCACATCTAAAACTCTTCTACGTCTAGTTGAAAAAGGCTTCTTAAAGTCTGAGAAGGAAGGAAGACATACATTTTATTATTACCTGATAGATAGCGAAGCTTATTTAAAATTTGAAACTCAAGATTTTTTTAGTTTCATACATAACAATTCCTTATCAAGTATGATTTCAGCTCTTGATGATTCTACTGATATATCAGATGAAGATATCAAAGCTTTAGAAGTATGGATAGAAAGTAGGTAATGCCATGAGCTACACCATATTTGACATACTAAAAACAAGCATATATATAAGTATGCCTATTATATTAATAGTTTTATTAAAAGATAGAATTTTAAATAAGTATACTTACAAGCTAAATTATATATTTTGCATTTTAATAACATTAAGAATGTTTTTCATATCTAATATAAAAATATATTTACCTTTTAACCCCTTATCAATCTCAAATCACGAAACTTTAAAAACTGTATACTATACAACCAATGAACATATAAGCCCATTAGATTATACACAAATATTTTTTGTTATTTGGTTATGTGGAGCTATATACGTTATAGCAAAAAACACTTATATGCAAATTGTATTTTATAAAAAAATAAGAAATATAACTTACAAAGCTACTGATAGTAATACAACAAATCTATTTAAAGAAGAAAAAGAAGCTTTAAGTATAAAAAAAGATATTGAATTACTTAAGGTAGATGGGATTTCTTCTCCGGCTTTAATAAATGTGTTTAATAGTAAAGTTGTATTGCCTAATAAAGAATATGATGAAACTCAGTTGAAGTGGATTTTTAGGCATGAATTAATTCATTACAAAAGAAAAGATAATATATTAAAGTTCTTATTAATGATTGCTTGTGCAATTCATTGGTTTAACCCATTATTAAAATATTTTAAATTGTATTTCTATGAACAATGTGAGCTATCTTGCGATGAAAAAGTGCTTGAAAAGTCCAGTATAAATGACAAAAAGGAATATGCTTTAGTGTTGCTTAACACATTAAAATATAGAAATAAATTAAAATCAAATATGCTTTATTCTCACTTTAATACTAGTCATAATAATTTAATTAAAAGGAGAGTAGAAGGAATGATGAATTTAAAAAAACGTAAAAAAGGAATATTTATAACTATATGTGTATGTACTATTTCAGCATTATCAGTCCTATCATTTAATATAAAATCTAACCAAAATTCAGTATATGCTAATGAAGAATCATCTAAAAAGGTTCAGCAAGCTGAATTAAATGAGGAAGCAAACATAAAGCCTAAAGCGTCTAATAAGATAATAACAGAAGAAGAGATTAAAAAAAATCTTGAAAATGTTAAAGAAGAAGATATGAAAGAGCTTATGGAATTTTATCCAGATAGAAAGTTTGATGAGCTAACGCAAGCAGAAGTAGATTATGCTCTGGACTTTTTATTTACTGGCAAATGTAAAAAAGTAAATATAGGTTCAGACTCTACATTCTCTATTAATCTAGAAAATTTATATAAAGATGAAAAATAAATACACTTAATTTAATACTGAATATTATATAAAAATAGCATAAGAGTTATATCTTATGCTATTTTTATATAATAT
>NZ_JAKEDR010000255.1 GCF_023653455.1 Paraclostridium ghonii | reverse complement strand
AACTACTGGTTTGGTACAGATGACTTAGGCCGTGATTTATGGACTCGTACTTGGACTGGAGCTAGAGTTTCTCTTTTCATAGCAATATTAGCTGCTCTTTATGATTTATTAATAGGTGTTACTTATGGTGGTGTCTCTGCTTATTACGGTGGAAAAGTTGATATGTATATGCAACGTTTTATTGAAATATTAACTGGTATCCCTAATTTAGTTATATTGACATTATTTATATTAGTGTTTAAACCAGGTGTATTATCAATGTCACTTGCAATGGCAATTTCTGGGTGGACTGGAATGTCTAGAATAGTGCGTTCTCATGTTCTTAGAATTAAAAACCAAGAATTTGTTTTGGCATCTAGAACATTAGGTGCACCTGATAAAAAGATAATATTAAAACACTTATTCCCTAATATAGTAGGCCCTGTAGTTGTTATGATGATGTTTTCATTACCTTCTGCTATATTCTATGAAGCTTTCTTAAGTTTTATAGGATTAGGTCTTCAACCTCCATATGCATCACTGGGAGTATTAATAAACGATGGATTTAAGCAGCTTCAAACAAATCCATATATGATGTTTATTCCATCAACGGTAATATGTTTATTAATATTTAGCTTAAACTTACTTGCAGATGGATTAAGGGATGCAGTTGACCCTAAAATGCGTAATCAATAGTTAGAAAGGGGATGATTTTGTGAAAAAAGAGAAATTGTTAGAAGTTAAGAATTTAAAAGTTCATTTCAAAACTTTTGGCGGTGAAGTTCAAGCAGTAAGAAATGTTACATTTGATCTTCACAAAGGTGAAACTCTCGCAATAGTCGGTGAATCTGGTTCTGGTAAGTCAGTTGCATGTAAAACTATAATGAGAATAATGTCTTCAAATGCAATTATAAAAGACGGTGAAATTTTATTTAATGGAAAAGATTTAACTAAGTTATCGGAAAAAGAAATGGAAGCTATAAGAGGCGAAGATATAGCAATGATATTTCAGGACCCTATGACATCACTAAACCCTACTACTACAATAGGTAAGCAAATAGCTGAGGGAATAATAAAGCATCAACATTTATCTAAGGAAGAAGCTATGAAAAAAGCTATAGAACTTATCGACCTCGTTGGAATACCTTACCCTGAAAAAAGAGCAAAACAATATCCTCATCAATTTTCAGGAGGTATGCGCCAACGTATAGTTATTGCTATCGCTCTTGCTTGTAACCCTAAAATACTTATAGCCGATGAGCCTACTACTGCCCTTGATGTTACTATACAAGCTCAAATATTAGAGCTTATAAAAGATATACAAAAGAAAACAGGAGTTGCTGTAATATTTATAACACACGACCTTGGTGTTGTTGCAAATATGTCAGATAGAGTTGCTGTTATGTATGCAGGTAAAATAATAGAAATAGGTACTTCTGATGATGTATTCTATGACCCTCAACATCCATATACTTGGGGACTACTAGCTTCAATGCCTAGCTTAGATGTTGGAGAAAATGCTTTATATAATATACCTGGTACTCCTCCAGATTTAATGAATCCACCTGATGGTGACGCATTTGCTTTACGTAACACTAATGCACTTAAAATAGACTTTGTTGCAGAGCCTCCTATGTTTAAAGTCAGCGAAACTCATAGTGCTGCTACATGGTTATTACATCCACTATCTCCTAAAATAGAAAGACCTGCAAGCATAGGAAGAAAGAAGGTGGCTTCAAATGACTAAGAAAAAACTATTGGAAGTTAAAAATCTTAAGCAATACTTCCCTATAGACAAAAATACAGTTGTAAAAGCTGTTGATGATATAAGTTTTCATATTTATGAAGGTGAAACTTTTGGCCTTGTTGGTGAATCTGGTTCTGGTAAGTCTACTACTGGTAGAGCCATAATAAGATTATACGATCCTACTGCAGGTGAGATAGTGTTTGACGGTAAAAATATATCAAATAAAAAATTAGATAAAAATGTTAAATCATTTGTAAATAAAAATATGCAAATGATTTTCCAAGATCCTATGGCGTGTCTTAATCCTCGTATGACTGTTATGGATATAATAGCCGAGGGGCTTGATATACATGGATTATGTAAAACAAAAGAAGAAAGAACTAAAACTGTATATGAATTACTTAGAACTGTTGGATTGAATGAACAACATGCTGGAAGATATCCTCATGAGTTTTCTGGAGGTCAAAGACAGCGTATAGGCATAGCTCGTTCATTAGCTATACAACCTAAATTTATAATAGCTGACGAACCTATATCTGCTCTTGATGTTTCTATCCAAGCTCAAGTTGTAAACTTGCTTAAGAAGTTACAAAGAGAAAAAGGCTTAACTTATTTATTTATAGCCCATGACCTTTCAATGGTTAAGTATATAAGTGACCGTATAGGTGTTATGCATCATGGAAGATTAGTTGAATTAACTACTTCTAAAGAACTATACGCTAACCCTCTACATCCTTATACAAAATCATTACTATCAGCGATACCTTTACCAGATCCAGAACATGAAAGACATAGAATTCGTATAAAATACGATGCTAGTGTTCATGATTATTCTGAACATAAGCCTAAGTGGGTTGAAATAAGGCCTGGCCACTTTATATTTGGTTCAGATCCTGAAATGGAAAAATATGAAAAAGAATTGTCTAAAAAAGAAGCTACTAATCAATAAA
>NZ_JAKEDR010000254.1 GCF_023653455.1 Paraclostridium ghonii | reverse complement strand
GTTTATATAAGCATCATTATTCCAATTAACAAATTTTATTAAATTTATTGTAGATGGAATTAAAGTAATTATAAAACTTAATATTGCATATGTTAATGCTTCATAAATAACCATTTTCTTCATATTTCTAAAACTCAATCCGATAGCTCTAAGTGTTGAAATTTCTTTTTTCCTAATAAGTAAATTTGTTCTTATTGTACAGAAAATATTAATTCCTGCTATTATTAGAACCAATACTATTATTGATATCTGTGACTTGATATAATTCTCACTTAAGCTCTTTCCTATCTCCCTATACATTAACCTACTATTAAATTGAGACCCATGGATACCATTAGAAACTTCTTGTACTTTTTTATTTATAGTTTTATCATATGGGTCTTTTAAGTTTATACCCAATTTAGTATATTTTTGTTCTCCTGTAAGACTCTCAGAATGGTTTTGTGAGGTAATAATTTCAAAATTATGTCCAAAACTACCGCCTCCCCTAGACATCCATTCAGGTTTTAATGTCGCACATACCCTTACTTTATTTTCTTTATATACAACCTTACCCTTTTCTGTAATAGGTAATTTTATTGTCAATATATCTCCTATGTTTATATTTGTAAAAACTTTTTTTAAAGTATGTTCATTAACTTTATCATAAAAATAATTATATACCGCTATATTTTGATATCCATTTGTTACTTTTCCAATATCATCTAAATTTCCATCTTGTACAAAACGGTTTAATGTTTCTTTTATATAGTCACTTCCATATAATCTTAACTGCATTTCATATTCCATTTTATCTCTTGTTTCTATTCCATTGTACTTTATAAATTCTTTATTTATTTCATTATTTTTAAAATCAAAGAATCCATCTGCTTCTTGAACTGCATTTACACTTTTTACACCATTTATATTTTTTATCTTATTTACATTATTGTCTGTGTATCTTAAAGTATCTACATCTGAAGTTCCTCCAAATTGCATTGTTATATCATATCTATTTTGCATATCCTCGATTTTATTGTTTACCTCACCTTGCATACTTGAAAATGTAGTTATAAATATATATCCTCCTAGTGCAATTGATAACATAGATATAAATGCTCTAGTTTTATTTCTTCCAATATTTTTAAGCCCCATAAATCCATAAAATCCAAATAATTTACTAAAAAGATTGTTTAATCTATAACTTCCTCTAAACTTTTTAACCTTATCTGTTTTCTTAGTAGTTTCTATAGTTGACACATTTCCTACCTTCCACATAGGGATGATACAAGAAGCAACTACAGCAACTACACCTATTATTATAGCTTTTATAATATTTAGATTACTTACATATAATCTGGGCTTCATTACTGACTCTTGATAAAGTTGAACATTATATGTATTAACTCCTACATATGAAAATCCCAACCCAAATGATAATCCCAATATTATTCCTATAACCATTATAATTAATGCTTGGTATACTATAATCAATCTAACCTTTTTCTTACTTGAACCTATTAATCTAAGTAATCCCATTTCTTTTACTGTTTCATTTAATGTTATATTAAAAATATTAAATATGAAAATTGATGCAGCAATTATAATTAAAATTTCTTTTTTGTAAACATCTGGATTATCTTTTTCAATTTCTATATCACATAATTCTTTTACAAGAGGAATGTTTGGGACATAACTCTTTTTTCCTAAATTATTTGCTTGTATGATATTTTCAGCTTGTCCCTGAATATTTTGCCAACCACTTTTTAAACTTAAGATGCTATTATAAGTAACTATATTTTGTGGTATAATATTATTTTTTTCATTATTTCTATATGTAAAAGCTTCAAGATCAAAAATATCATCATAAAATCCCTTTGGTTTTTCTATAACTCCTACAAGTTTAAATCTTTTATTAGTTGTATAAATTTGGTTATTTCCTTCAGAATCTGTATATTTCTTTTTTATTGTAAAGTCTAACGTAGAATTTAATGTATCATCCATATTCATTGCCTCTAGAGCCTTCTTTTCTATTACTATTTCATTGCTATTCATAGGTGTTCTACCTTTTATTAATTTGCTAGACTTGCCTGTCAAGTAATCTTTACCTGCTGATTTTAGCGAAAAAGAATTCCCTTGTTTATCTACAATATTACCTAAGTTTTGAACAGTAGTAATTTTTAATATACCTTTGTCATTTTTTAACTTTTCAGTATTTGTAAAATTTAAATTGTTAAATTCTATATGATATCCACCATAAAGTTTATGTATTGCATTTACATCATTTTTATTTTGAGATTCTTTTATCACATTTAATCCAAATATCAATGTAACTCCTAGCACAACCCCTAATGTCAAAAGTGAAGTTCTAAGCTTATTCTTCCTTAAATATGATAGTGATATTTTAAAATATATTCCCATAAAATCACTCCCTCTTTTTATAATTCGCATATTAGCAAAAGTTTTATCCTCAACTACGATACTCACTAATATTTATTTCTTCTTATTTTTTTGTATAATTTAGTACTAAATTAAATTTTAAATTTATATTATATCGCCAATAACTGAGTACGTACTTAAATTTAGTAGTTAGACTTTATAATAAAAAAATAAGGACCTTATCTTTTTCTATTAAAAGATAACATCCTTATTTTTTAGTATCAATATATATGCCCCAACTAGTAGGTTAATCGACCCAACTGTCAGTAT
>NZ_JAKEDR010000253.1 GCF_023653455.1 Paraclostridium ghonii | reverse complement strand
ATTCTATATATTACCCTATTTACTTATAATAAAACAATATTTTATTATAAATTTTACCATCCAAATTGATTGTCGATTAATGTAGTCTATTTTTCGCTATTTTTATATGTTTTACTATATTTTTTTAAATATTCTTTCATTAATTATAATTTACGGTCATATAATTTTCTTTAGGAGGTGCTTTGATTTGAGTATAAATTTAAATTTGATATCTACATTATCTATAGGTATAGTATTTTTTCTAATTGGTACTTTCTTAAAAGATAAAATTAAACTGTTTTCAAAATTTTGTATACCATCCCCAGTTATAGGAGGCTTACTTTTTACAGTTTTATCTTTATTTTCAAGAATTTTTAATATAGTTGACATTACTGTTTCACAAAATTTCATATCTATTTTTATGACTGTATTTTTTACAATACTCGGTTTAAATGCTAGTTTTAAACTTATAAAAAAAGGTGGTAACTTACTATTTAAATACTGGATTCTTTGTGGTATTTTAGCTCTTTGTCAAAATATAATTGCAGTTATAATAGCTAAAGTTACTAATATTCATCCATTGATAGCACTTATGTGCGGAACTATATCAATGGAAGGTGGGCACGGTAATGCAGCTGCGTTCGGAAGCACAATAGAAAAAATGGGAATAGACGGAGCCGTAACAATAGGTCTTGCCTCTGCAACTTTAGGTATAATAATAGGAGGACTTTTAGGTGCTCCAGTAGCTAGATATTTAATTGAAAAGTACAATCTAAAACCTAAGCTTAATCCTTATACTAAATTGTACAATAATAAGTTTAGTTTACTTTCTAAAAATTTTTTAACTAGAAACTCTAAATCTAATGTTTTCAAACCAATAAACTTTTTTGAGCATACACTAATTATACTTTTATGCTTAAACTTTGGAAAACTAATTACAAATATGATATATATGAAAACATCAATCGTTATACCAAGTGTTGTAGGTTGTATGCTTGTAGCTTGTATATTTAGAAATTTTAATGATCAAGTTAAATTAGTAGATTTAAATTTCTATATTTTAGATTTCGCAAGTGACATAGCACTTTCAATGTTTTTAATGATAGCACTTATGAGTATAAATCTATTAGATTTAGTAAATATTGCAGGTCCTATGCTTTTAATAATCTTAGCTCAAGTTATTTTCATATTAATTTATTCAATATTTGTATGTTTTAAAGTTCTAGGCAAAAACTTCGATGCTGCTGTAATGATATCAGGTATTATAGGCCACGGAATAGGAAATACCCCTAATGCATTAGCTAATATAAATTCAGTTACTCATAAATATGGACCATCTGAAAAGGCATCCTTAATAGTACCGTTAGTAGGCGCTTTTTTACTAGATATTTTTTCACTCCCATGTATAATAATTTTTATAAACATATTTAAATAAATCAAATTCTTTGTAATATATATTACAGGTTCATTTTTAACTTTAATATATAATAATCTACATACTTTATCATTTAGGGTAATTTTTTTATGACTTATGAATGTGATAATATAAATAAAACTCCCATAATGGGAGTTTTATTTATATTGGTCTTTATTTAAATCTTCATCTTCACTATCAATTTTATTTAAAAATTTATTCATTTCTTCAGTTGATGAATGTTCTTCATTATCATAACTTAGTCTATTACTATTAAATTCTTCTACTTTAGACTGTAACTCATAATCATTATTTTCATCTTTAAAATTGTCTAAATTATAGTTATATTCATCATAATCATATTCTTCTTGCTTTGCTTTAACTTTTTTATAAGCTACTGTAGCACCTATAGTTGCCGCTCCTATACCTAAAGCTGTAAGAGTAGTTAATTTTACGGTTTTATTTCTTTTAGCTTTTTGTTCTTCTTTTATGTGTTTATATGTTTTTTTCCCTAGCATATTAAAACTCCCTTCATTTCCTTTTAAGTTAGAAACTTAATTAAAATTAGTATTTGATATTATATAAAAAAAACACAATTAATTATTGTCATATTAGGAAATTTTATACTATACATATTTTTTTAATTATTTTAATATATTATTAATAATACACTAAAACACAAGGAGGATTTTCAAATTGTTATTTTATAAAAAAGAAGTTCCTAAATATTTAACTTTAACTATGAACACACTTATATTTTTATATACAATTTCTTTAATATATTTTGTTTTATGGGGAGAAATATTCCAAATAGCACCTTGTTTTTCCTCACTACTTATCACTATCTTTATAAAGTTTACAACTAAAAAATTTATTGAGGTAATATCTCCTATTTTAATTTTTTCAATACTTATTTTTACTTTATTTTCCTCATACTTAGGATCTAGTTTTGATTTTTATGGAATAGTTAATCATTATGATGATATAATGCATTTCCTATCAGGAGTTTTATTAGTGTTATTTGCATATGATTTGTTTAATCTTCTAAGTTCTAATTTTAATACAAGATTTAATAGAAAACTTATAATTTTATTTGTTTTTTGCTTTAGTATGTCTATAACTGGATTATGGGAAATATTTGAATTTTTAATGGACAGCTTTTTTGAAACTAATATGCAAGTTGGTGGTCTATCCGATACAATGCATGATATGATAGACGCTTTAATAGCCTCTATAATAACTATCCCCATATATGAAATATATTATAAAAAATATAAATAAACAAAAATAAACCTCATATATATGAGGTT
>NZ_JAKEDR010000252.1 GCF_023653455.1 Paraclostridium ghonii | reverse complement strand
CATATAAACTGGTATTCATAGCAAATTCATATGCAAATTATAATATACATAGATAATGAATTTTTTTAACTTATAGGAGAATTATGATGAAAAATAAAAATATATTAGTAATAGAAGATGATAGTAACATACAAGAATTAATAGTAGAATTTTTAAGTGCAGAAGGATACAATGTAAAATCAGCAAATGATGGAATAGAGGGTATACAAGCTTTTAAAAAAGATGAATTTGACTTGGTTATACTAGATGTAATGATGCCTAATTTAGATGGACATGCTGTATGCAAAATGATAAGACAAAGTTCGGATGTCCCTATAATATTTTTAACAGCATTAAATCAAGAAAGTGATCAAGTTAAAGGGTTTGAATTAATGTGTGATGATTATATAACGAAGCCTTTTTCATTTACATTATTAATGAAAAGGGTAGAGGCTGTTTTAAGAAGAACCAGTAATCAAAATGAATCAAATATACTAACTTTTGAAAAGATAAGTTTAGACTTAAACACGTATCAAGCTTTTTTAGAAAATGAAGTAATAGAGCTTACATTAAAGGAATTTAACATACTAAAAACACTAATAGAAAACTATCCACATGTAGTTACTAGAGAAAATCTATTAGATAGTGTATGGGGGTACGATTATTATGGAGATACTAGGGTTGTAGATGCTCATATAAAAAATATAAGAAAGAAAATTGAATTGCCATATATAAAAACAGTGAAAGGAATAGGATATAGTCTTGATAAAAATTAGAAGCAAATGGAAAGAGATGGCTATAAATAGGAAAATATTTTTAATAATAACTACGTTATCTATAGGGCTTATAATAACTATATATCTAATTTTATATTTCTTATTACCTTCATACTATGAAAAATACAAGGTTGAATCTTTAAATAATAGGCTAACTATTTTAGCTCAAATATCTCAAGAAGATGATTTGGAAGGTCTTAAGCAGCACTTATATAAAATTTCACAACATGAAAATGTAGGAGTATTATTACGGGATTCAAATGGTAAAATTGCTTATGGAAATAAAGAGCTATCATTTTTACCATACGCCAATAATATTAGTGATTCCTATGAAAACTATAAAAAAACTGTATCATTATATATTAAAGATAGCAGTAATCCGTATTATCTTGATATAAGTATGCCTCTTCAACCTATAGATGAAGCAACAACTGTAATACTAGCTTTAATGCCTATAATACTAGGAGTTGCTATAGTTTTATCTACTATAACATCGTATGCATTTTCAAAATGGATAACAAAACCGCTTATAGATATAATAGAAAATGAGAGAATGCAAGAAGCTAAAAGAAAAGAATTTATAGCTACAATATCTCATGAACTCAAGACTCCTATAACTATTATAAGTGGTCAATTAGAAGGGATGATTTACAATGTTGGTAAGTATAATGATAGAGATACTTATTTAAAAAAATCTTATGATTCAACTCAAGAACTAAAAACTTTAGTGGAAGAAATGATTCAAGTATCTAAATTTGAAATTTTAGAAAAAAAATCTGAAATTAAAGAAATAGATTTAAATAATTTAATAAATAGGCTTATAAAAAGACAAATGTATTTAATTGAAGAAAAAAATTTGAACTTAAGTGTGAAATCTGAAGAAAAAATATTTATAAAAGCTGACCAAGAACGTATAGCAAAAGCTATAAACAATATAATAAATAACGCTATAAAATATTCACCAGAAAATGCTGACTTATTAATAAGATTATATAAAAAAGAAAATACAATTTTAGAAATAGAAAACACTGGAGTTACAATAGATGAAAGACATAAAGAAAAACTATTTAAGCCATTTTATAGGGTAGAAAAATCAAGAAATAGAAAAACTGGAGGTAGTGGTTTAGGACTTTATATAGTAAGTCAAATACTTAAAGAACATGGATTTAGATATAATATAAAAAATAGGAAAAATTCAGTTATATTTATTATAGAATTTAATGCTCGTGATATTTTATAGTATAATATACAAGAGAAATATTTAAAGGTAAGGAGATATTAAGTTGTTTAATAATATAACTAATGAAAAAATATATCAACAAGTAATAGGGCAAATACAAAATATGATATTAGAAGGAAAGCTTAAAAATGGAGATAAGCTTATGTCAGAACGTGAATTATCTCAAAAAATGGGAGTAAGTAGGACTTCTATAAGAGAAGCATTAAGGGTTTTAGAGACTATGGGAATAATAGAAAGTAGACAAGGAGAAGGTAATTTTATTTGTAATAAAATTGAATCATCACTAATTCAACCTTTATCGATGATGTTTACTTTAAATAACGGTACTTATGAAGATATAATAGAATTAAGAAGGATTATAGAACTTGAAGCTGTTAAATTAGCAGCTATAAGAGGAACAGAGGAAGAATTTGAAGACTTAAAAATCATTACGCAAAGATTGATGGAAAACGATGAGATTTGTGATAAAGCAGAAATAGATAAAGAAATTCATTACAAGATAACTTGTATGAGTAAGAACTTTTTAATAAAAAGTTTATATAATATTTCATTAAGTTTGCTAGAAGATTTTATTGTGAATTCCAGACAGAAAGTAGTGTACTACCATGAAGAAGACACTATCAACACCCAACACAAAAAAATATGTGAAGCTATAATAGCTAGAGATGCTGAAAGTGCATATAAATATATGAAAGACCACATAGATTTAATAAAATTTACTATGGAAAAAGTATAGATTTCTAAAATTTTAGAAATCTATACTTAGTATTAAAATATAATAACAATAAATAT
>NZ_JAKEDR010000251.1 GCF_023653455.1 Paraclostridium ghonii | reverse complement strand
ATATAAGAATAGTATAAAAGTTATAAATTGTGAACGACGAATTTTTTACAAAAATGTGTTATATAAATAGGAGGGATTATATGGTTAAATTAATAGCAACTGATATGGATGGGACATTACTCAACAGTAATCATGAAATTCCAAGTGATTTTAAAGATACTATAAATGATTTAAAAGAAAAAAATGTAGTATTTGCCATATCTACAGGAAGAAATTACTTAGATATATCTTATAAGTTTGATGATTACAAAGATGAGTTATTATTTATATGTGAAAATGGAAGCGCAATATATTATAAAGATGAATGTATATATTCAAAGTTTTTAGAAAAGGACACTATAAATAAATTGGTGAAACTTGGACGTGAAATAGATAATGCATATCCTGTGTTATGTGGAACAAAGGGGTTATATTTAGAAGATGAAAAAGCTCTTGAATCCTTAAACACGCTTTTTCCTATGAACGTACCTGTTATGAAGGTAGATTCACTATTAGATGTAGAAGATGGAATATTTAAAGTTAATATGTTTGATTTAATAGACTCTGAAACTAATAGTTATTCTATATTTAAAAAAGAAAATATAGAGAATGTAACATTAACTCCATCAGGAAAATATTGGTTAGATATGTTTAGCTTTGGAACAAACAAAGGCATAGCAATCAAAAGAGTTCAAGATATGTTTAATATAGATTACAAAGAAACAATGGTTTTTGGAGACCATTTAAATGATATAGAAATGATGGAAAGTGCTTATTATAGTTACGCTATGAAAAATGGACATAAGGATGTAAAAAAAGTTGCAAATTTCCAGACTAAATATACTAATGAAGAGTGTGGAGTAATAAAAACTATACAAGAAGAAATTTTAAAAAGTAAAGAATTAGCATAATACAAATTAAAAAGCTATCTTAAAATATATAGAAACTAAGGTTTTATATATTTTAAGATAGCTTTTTGCATAAAGTTAGCAAAAAAAGGTTGCATATTAAGATGAAAACTTATATTATTGTATTAAGATATTAATACAATAAGGAAGTGATACAATTTGACTTGGGAGTTTGATAATAACAAGCCTATATATTTACAACTGGTTGATATATTAAAGCTAAAAATTATATCAGGTGAATTTGAAGTTGGTTCAAAGCTAAATTCTGTAAGAGATATGGCATCAGAAGCAGAAGTTAATCCAAATACTATGCAAAGGGCATTGTCAGAGTTAGAAAGAGAAGAATTATTATATAGTCAAAGAACTAGTGGAAGGTTTGTTACAAGTGATGAAGATAAGATAAAAGCTATGAGAAAAGAAATTGCAGATAAAGAAATACACTCGCTAAATGAAAAGTTAATGCAATTAGGTTACAAGAAAAATGAAATTGTAGATCTTGTAAAAAATAATATTACGGAGGATTAAAATGAGTCAAAATATAATAGAATTTAATGATGTATACAAAAAATATGGTAAAAAACAAGTTTTTAAAGATTTTAATTTAACTGTAGGAAAAGGGAAAATAGTAGGTCTATTAGGTCCAAATGGAAGCGGAAAAACTACTATGATAAAGCTAATGAATGGATTAACACAATGTGATAGTGGAACTGTTTTGATAAATGGATTAAAACCATCTATAAAAACTAAAGAAATAGTGTCTTATTTACCAGATAGAAATTATTTAAATGAAGATATGACTGTTAAAGAGTTACTTAAATTTTTTAGTGATTTTTATAAAGACTTTGATGTAAATAAGGCTAAAGAAATGGTAAAAAATCTTAATGTGGAAGAAAATGAAAAAATAAAATCTATGTCCAAGGGAACCAAAGAAAAAGTTGGTTTAATATTAGTAATGTCAAGAGATGCAAAATTATATATATTAGATGAGCCTATAGGAGGCGTTGACCCAGCATCAAGAGCTTATATAATAAAAACGATACTTAAAAATTTTAATGAAGATTCAACTCTTTTAATTGCTACACACCTTATTAATGAAATTGAAAACATTTGTGATGAAGTTGTTATAATTTCTAATGGCGAAATTTTATTACAAGGAGAAGTAGATGAAATTAGAGAATCAAAAGGAATGTCTATAGACACTTTATTTAGGGAGGAATTTAAATGTTAGGAAAATTATTAAAATATGAGTTAAAATCAAGTTCTAAATTTTTTATACCTATGTACTTTGCAATATTAGTTATAACAACGTTAAACTCTATATTTATGAGAAAAAATATGTTTCAAGAGGCACAAGGTATTATAAGTATGGTTATAGGTGCATTATTTATAGCATTAACAACTTTAACTATAATAGTTATTGTAAAAAGATTTAAAAAGAATTTATTAGGAGATGAAGGGTATTTGATGTTTACTCTTCCTGTAAGTAGTGGGAAACTTATACTATCTAAATATATATCAGCTTTAATATGGATACTTTTAACTGGAGTAGTTACTATGGCTGCAGTAATTATATACGCTAATGGGATGATTACATTAAGTGAAGGAATTTTTAGAAATTATTTGGCTAACGACAATCAAAATTTTACAATTATACTTGCTATGATAGGATTAGTTTTAAGCTCAATATCTATAGTTGTATTTATTGTTTACAATTCAATAGCAATAGCTCAACTACCTATTTTTACTAAATATAAAACTTTAGTTAGTATAATATCTTTCTTTGTAATAGGTAAGTTTGTAAATATTGTTTACGATTTAATTGGAAAAACTATAAAAAATCCTAATATTTACAATGTAGAATCTGTTCAAGTTTTTAAAAGAGTAATCTCTATAGGTATATTAG
>NZ_JAKEDR010000250.1 GCF_023653455.1 Paraclostridium ghonii | reverse complement strand
AATTTATATGATGTAAAATTAGAAAAACTATATTTTATAAATCAAAGGAGTCTACATAAGTATGAGTAACGAAAATAGAAAATTAGATAAAATATTAGATTTTAATAAAAGTTTTATAAATAATAAAGAATATACAAAATATGAAACTTCTAAAAATCCTGATAAAAAAATAGTTATCTTATCTTGTATGGATACAAGACTTACAGATTTGCTTCCAAAATCTATGAATTTGAAAAATGGCGATGCTAAAATAATAAAAAATGCTGGAGCTACTGTAGTACATCCTTTTGGAAGTATCATGAGAAGTATTATAGTTGCGATTTATGAGTTTGAAGTTGATGAAGTTTTAATAGTAGGTCACGATGGATGTGGTATGTGTAATTTAAATACAGAAAACCTTATAAATAAAATTATAGATAAAGGTATTCCAAGTGAAACTATGGATATCATTTCTAACTCAGGGATAGATATTGAAAAATGGCTTCACGGATTTGAATCTGTAGAAGATTCTATAATAGATAGTGTTGAAATGATTAAAAAACATCCTCTAACTCCTAAAGACATGATAGTTCATGGTTTAGTTATGTGCCCTAATACAGGTAAAATATCTGTAGTTGTAGATGGTTATAAAAATAAATAAAAACTAAATATATATATTATAAGAAAAGAAGACACCTATAGGAGTCTTCTTTTCTTATAATATTACTTGAGTTGTATTTCCATTGATATCTTCTATGCTTATAATATCTAAGTCTTTATAATTTCTAGCAAGCCACTTAATTTCCTTCATTGCTAAACTAACTTCTTGAGATGATAAATTCCCTATAAAGTATTGCTCTCTTTCTTGTACATAATGTTTATCTGAAAGCCAATTTCTAATAAACGTAAATGCAAAAGCATTCGGTATATTACTTGCACTTGCTCTTTTTGACTTTACCTGCTTTGAAACTATTCTCATATGTTCCTCCCTCTAATAACCTTTTAATAGATTATATTTATAAAAAGTTATTAATATACTCCTTATAATCTTAATTTATTTTAAATTTATGAATATATTAAACATATTCAAAATATTATTTAATATAGTTTTAAGCTATAAAAAATTTTTAGGGGGAAACTTATGCTAGAAGTATTTAAAAGAAATTTAAATCAAAACAATAAAAACTTAAGAAAATCTGGCTATATTTTAGGATTGATATACGGACCTAATTTAGATCAAGATATACCTATACAAATTCCCAAAACTCCTTTTTTAAGATTTGCTGAAACTAATAATAATAATCTTAATGTTGATTTACTTTTAGACGGTGAAGTTAGAAAATGTATCATAACTGAAATACAATCTCAACCAGCATTTGAAGGATATACTCATATAAACTTTAAATGCATTGATTAAATGAAAAAAGACTATCGTTTAGATAGTCTTTTTTCATTTACTATATACTTTCAAGTAATAAATTACATTAGTGACTGCTCTTTTCCACAAGCCTTACATCTTCTCATTTCAACTATACACTCTTCGTTATTTTCATTGATGTTTTGGTATGTTACTATAGCATGCTTTCTTTCTTTTTCACAGTTAATACAGAAAACTGATTCTTTTAATTTTCTAGTTTTTAAAACTTCCATTCTAAATAAACACCCTTTCCTCAATAAATTTAACTCTATCTTTCATTATTGTTATAAATGAGTTTATTTATACATAATAAAAATACCTAGAAATTAATTAATCACAATTTCTAACTATATAGTTATATACTGCTCCTATTTTCCCTGAATCATTAAAAAACTTACAAGGTCCAACATTCCATTTTTTATATAAATTTTCAATTTTACCCGTTTCCTTTATCACTTCTATTGAAAGTCTTTTCATCTCTGATTTTAAGTCATCTATAAATATAGGTTGATTGCTTATTCCTCCTCCAATAAGAATTTTTTCTGGATCAACAATAAATCCCACATTATAAATACAAATAGCAATTCTTCTTATCCAAATTTTATATAACTCAAGAACTTCATCATCTCTATTTTGAATCATGTCAAATACAGAAAGTCCATCTAAGCTTTTAGAGTTTAATCCCTTTTTATTAGCTATCTCTCTAACAAACGATACAGTTGAACTAGTTTTATTCAAAGTTTTTATTTTATATTTTTCATGTATATTATCCAATATCATATATCCAAATTCGCCTGAAAAATAATTACTTCCACTTACTAATCCATTATTTATATACAAAGCTCCACCTATGCCAGTTCCTAAGGTAATACATACAAAGTTGCTACATTCTATTGCATTTCCAATCCATTTTTCAGCTAATAATGCACAATTTGCATCATTTTCTACCTCTACGTTTATTCCTAATTCTTTTTCTAAAATATACTTTATATTAACCTTATCTAATACTCTTATAGACCCTCCATCTTGTATATAACCAGTATTAGGATTTACACAACCGGGTATACTAAGCCCTATTCCATTTACAGGTCCACACTCATCAATTATTAATTTTATTGATTTTAAGAATTTTGACATATCATATTTGGGTGTTCTTATTTTACTTTTTCCATTTCTAATTTCTTCTCCATTCTCATTATAAACTCCATACTTTATAGAAGTTCCACCTACGTCAATTCCTAAATACATATCCAACTATATCACCTCCCAAAATGAAGATTTATTTTTATATCATTAATTTTAACATAAAATTTTTTCCAACATGTGCAATATTATTTTAAAAGATACTTATATACTGTATACTATTTGTATGATTAGAAATTCATAGAAAGGAGTTGTAAGTTTATGAAAAATTTAAAATTTAAAAATCAAATTCTACTATCAACTTATATAATTG
>NZ_JAKEDR010000025.1 GCF_023653455.1 Paraclostridium ghonii | reverse complement strand
ATTTAGTTGTATGTGAATATTCATTTACTATGGATTTTTTATATTATGAAGGAATTATAAAATCAGTAAATACTATAGATAGTATAAATATAGACTACTATTATAGTATGTAGGATTAATATGAATATAGTTATAAAAAAATTTAAAAAGTACTATAAAGATTAAGTTGGTTTTAGGTGTGAAATATTTAGATATTGAAAGTGGAAAGATAACTGGTATAATAGGAGAAAATGGAGCAGGTAAAAGCACCTTATTAAATATACTTAGTGAAATTTATAAAAGTTTTGATTGAGGAGAAATGCAAGAAGTTGACTTGATAGAGCTTTAGTATTTAATAATAAGTGCGAAAATAACACAATTATATTAATTTCACATGATAAAGAGCAAATAGAATGTTTGTGTGACAATGTAATTGTTTTAGATAAACAGGAGGAGAACTAAATGTACTTTTTTAATGTAATATCTATTGATGAGGTTAAGAAAATTTTATCTAGCAATTTTAAAAATCTAAAAATAGAAACAGAAAAAGTTAATATCTTAGATTGTGAAGAAAGAGTTTTGAGTAAAGATATAATTTCTCAAATTAATGTCCCTGAATTTAATAGATCAACTGTAGATGGATATGCAATAAAAAGTAAAGAAAGTCATGGATGCAGCGAGTGCATGCCAACATTTTTAGATATAATCGGAGAAGTAAATATGGGTGAGTCTGTAAATGTTGATATAAAAAATGGTCAGTGCATGTACGTTCCCACGGGGGGGATGATTCCTAAAAGTTCTGATTCTGTTATCATGATAGAGCATGTTGAAAAATTAGATGAGTTTACCATAGCAATTCACAAACCCATATCAGATGGTGAAAATGTAGTTTATAAAGGTGATGATATAAAAAAAGATCAGATAGTTTTAAAAAAAGGAAAGACATTAAACTCTCAAGATATAGGAGTTTTAGCAGCTCTTGGAATTAATGAAATCCGAGTTTATAAACCTATTAAATTTACTGTAATTTCTACAGGAGATGAAATTATAGATTTAGGCGAAAAGTTAGAGTTTGGAAAAATTAGAGATATAAATGGGTATGTAATTTGTTCACTTATAAAAAAACTGGGTGGTATAGTAGTTGAAAAATCAATAGTTAAAGATAACTACGATTTATTAAAAGAAGCAGTATCAAATGGAATAAAAAATAGTGACATTGTTTTGATTTCAGGAGGAAGTTCTGTTGGAACTAGAGATTATACATATGATGTAATAAATTCATTCAATGGACAAGGTGTTTTAGTTCATGGAATAGCTTTAAAACCAGGGAAACCAACAATAATTGGAGAGTGTGAGAACAAAGTTGTTATAGGGCTTCCGGGGCATCCTGTTTCAGCAATAATAGTTTTTAAAATATTTATTGATTATTTAGTTAATGAAATATTAAAAATTAAGAGAAATAAGTATGCAATTGATGCTATAATAAATAAAAACATACACTCTTCACCGGGAAAAAAAACATATCAGATGGTTACTTTAGAAGATGTAGATAATAAATATTACGCAACTCCAATATTTGGGAAATCATCTATGATAACATTACTTTCAAAAGCTTGTGGATATGTAATTATAGATGAAGATTGTGAAGGGTTATATAAAGAAGAAAAGGTAAAAGTTCATTTACTACAATAAACAATATAGAACAGTATTTTTTACAAGGGGGCAATATGAGAAAAGAAGATAGAAATATATACATATCAAATGTTGACTTAGATGAAGCTATAAATATGTATTTTTCTAAGCTTAAATTTGATTCAATCAATTTTGAAGCTATAAATGTTTATGATTCACTAGACAGGGTAACTGTAGATCCTGTTTTTGCAAAAAAATCATCGCCTCATTACAATAGTGCAGCGATGGATGGAATAGCTGTACTTTCAGATTCAACTATGGGAGCTAGTGAAGTAAATCCTAAAACTTTAGAGCTAAATAAAGATTTTATTTATGTAAATACGGGAAACGTTATAGATGAAAAGTATAATGCAGTAATAATGATTGAAGATGTTATGGAAATAGAAGATAATAAAGTACAAATTATTTCTCCTGCATATCCATGGCAACATATAAGGCCCATTGGGGAAGATATTGTATATGGAGAGATGATAATTCCATCCAATCATAAAATACGACCTATGGATATAGGAGCATTGATTTGTGGTGGAATATCTAAACTAAATGTAAGAAAAAGTCCTATTATATCTATAATACCTACAGGAAATGAAATTATTGAGAATATAGATGATATTGAAAAAGGCAAGATATTAGATTCTAATTCAAGAGTATTTGAAAATCTAGTTATAAAATATGGTGGGATACCAAATAGATACTCTCCACAAGAAGATAATTATGAAAGTTTAAAAAATACTATAGATAACGCAAGTAAAAATAGCGATTTAGTTGTAGTTAATGCAGGAACATCAGCTGGAAGTAAGGATTATATAGTTAAGGTTATAAGAGATATTGGACAAGTAGTAGTCCATGGAATAGCTTTAAAGCCAGGAAAACCCACTATTTTAGGAATCGTAAACAATACTCCTGTGATAGGTATTCCAGGATATCCAGTTTCTGCTTATATAGTGTTTGAAGAAATATCAAAAAGGTTAATATTAAAACTTAATGGATTAGAAGAAGAAGAAGAAGAAGTTTACGAAGCTATTCTTTCAAAAAGGTTAGTTTCATCACTAAAACATAAGGAAATAGTAAGAGTAAATTTAGGGTATGTAGGAGATAAATTAGTAGCCACTCCTCTAACTAGAGGTGCTGGAGTTACTATGAGTTTAGTAAAAGCTGATGGGCTTATAGAAATACCTAGAAACACTGAAGGAATAGAAGCTGGAAATAAAGTAAGTGTAAAATTATTAAAATCTATGAATCATATAAAAAACTCGTTAGTTTCAATTGGAAGTCATGATATTGTTATGGATATAATGGCTAATAAAATGAATTTATCATCTGGACATGTAGGTAGTATGGGTGGTATTATGGCGATAAAAAGAGGTGAAGCTCATATTGCTCCTATTCACTTATTAGATACAAACACTGGAGAATACAATATAAGCTATATACAAAAATATTTTAAAGATGAAAATATGGTACTAATAAAAGGGGTAAAAAGGCTTCAAGGATTTATAGTTCAAAAAGGAAATCCTAAGAATATTAAAGGTTTTAATGATTTATCTAGAAAAGATGTTTGTTATATAAACAGACAAAGAGGTGCTGGAACTAGATTATTACTTGACTATGATTTAAATAAATTAGATATAAACCCTGGTGATGTAATTGGATATGAAAGAGAAATGAATACACATATGGCAGTTGCAGTTACGGTAAAAAGTGAAAGTGCAGATACAGGATTAGGTGTTTTATCAGTAGCAAAGGCTATGGATTTAGATTTTATACCAGTATGTTATGAAAGCTATGATTTTTTAGTCAGAGAAAATAGTTTAAATGATGAAAAAATTAAGAAATTTATTCAAGTATTAAAAAGTATTGAATTTAAGAACGAAGTACAAAAACTAGGTGGATATGGGTTTGACAATATAGGAGAAATTATCTATATATAATTAGGAGGCTAAAAAGCATGGAATTCACTCATTTTAATGAATATGGAAAAGCTAAAATGGTAGATGTTAGTGAGAAAAACGAAACCAAAAGAGTTGCTGTAGCAAAGGGTAATATAAAAATGAAACCTGAAACTATAAAAATGATAAAAGACAACAAAATGAAAAAGGGTGATGTTTTATCAGTAGCTCAAATCGGTGGGATTACAGGAGCTAAAAAAACTTGGGATATTATACCTATGTGCCATAATATTTTTCTTACAGGGTCAGATATAAAATTCACTGTACTAGAGGATGAAATAGAAGTTGAAGCAACAGTATCTACAGTAGGGAAAACTGGAGTTGAAATGGAAGCATTAACTGCAGTATCTACGGCAATGCTTACTATATATGATATGTGTAAAGCAGTAGATAAAGATATGGTAATAGGAAATATAAGAGTTATGAAAAAAATTGGCGGAAAAAGTGGGGATTATAATAGACATGAATAAAAGAGGAATTGTATTAGCTGTTAATATAAGTGAGGAAAAAGGAGTTATAAAAACTCCAATAGAAGTAGGGGTTTTCAAAGCAGAACATGGTCTAGTAGGTGATGCTCATGCAGGTAATTGGCATAGACAAGTAAGCTTATTAGGAGATGAAAGTATAGAAAAAATAAGACAAATGGGTATAGAAGGTCTATGTACTGGAAAATTTGCTGAAAATATAACTACAAAATATATAGTTTTATATGAATTACCAGTAGGAACTAAACTTAAAATAGGTAATACTATTCAAGAAGTAAGCCAAATAGGAAAAAAGTGTCATGATGGATGCGCTATAAAAAAACAGGTTGGAGATTGCGTAATGCCTAGAGAAGGAATATTTACAAAAGTTATAAAAGGTGGAGAAGTAAGACCTGGAGATACAATAGAGATAATAGAAGATTAGTTATAATAGTTAAGGGAACTATGTAAGTTTTGCTTTCAAAGCATAAATGATGCTTTAAAAGTGGATAAAACTTATATAGTTCCCTTTTAAAATGATATAAATGTATGAGTTTTGCTCCCAAAGCTTAAAATCCGCTACTCTCATATCGCCGAACGTAGTCGCTTAAAAATATGCTTTGAAGGTCGCTAAAACTTACTCTTATTTTATATTATAATTAAGATGGAGTATTAGTAGGTTTAGATTTATTTGGAATAAAGCTAAATACTACAGCTCCTATAATTGTTGGTAAAAGCCAGTTAAACCCTAAATTTGCAAGTGGAAGATGATGTATAAATTCTATACTAGTTCCTAAGCTATCAATAACATTAAGGAAGCTTATTAAAAGTGCTGAGTAAGCTGCACCCTTGAATGTCATATCATTAGGTAAAATATTTCTAAATATATTCATAATAAGTAAAACAATAGTAACTGGGTAAATTAAACTTAATATAGGTACTGCTATTTTTATAATTTTATCAACACCAAAGTTTGAAATTATAGCACTAGATACACATATAAATATAACTATATGCTCGTATTTTAATTTTTTATTAGTAAAATCTTCGAAGAACTTACCTGTAACAGAAGTTAATCCTATTGAAGTAGTAAGACAGGCAAATCCAACTATAATAGCTAACATAACAGTTCCAGTACGACCTAAAAGTTCATGAGTAATATTTATAAGTAATGCTGTTTGAGATATATTAGTATCGTATAAACCAGAAGCTGTGGCTCCTAAGTATGCTAAACCTCCGTAAACAATTGTAAGACCAATACATGCAATTAAAGCTGATTTTATTGCAAGTGATATGTTTTCTTCTTTATCAGTATACCCTTTGCTACGAAGAGAGGTCATAATTAAAGCAACTACACCACCTATTCCTAATGCATCCATTGTTTGGTAACCTTGAGTAACTCCTGTTATAAAAAATTCACCAGAATCAATAGTTTCTAAATTTCCTATAGGAGATACTATTCCTTTTATTATTAAAAATGCAAGTGATAACAATAATACTGGAGTTAAAAACTTACCTACTATATCCATAACTTTACTAGGCTTTATTGTAAGCAAAAGTGTTATAGAGAAAAATATTACTGAGAATAAAACTGGGTTAACATTTTTAAATAGTGGTGATATACTCATTTCAAATGTTGTTGCTCCAGTTCTTGGAATAACTAATATAGGACCAAGACACAGCATCATTAAAAATTCTAGTATTAGACCAAACTTTTTGCCGGCTCTACCTATTACATTTTGAAGACTTCCTGCCTTAGAAACTGCAATTATTGATAATAAAATTATTCCAACATCAGATAATATAAATCCTAAAAAGCTTACTAACCAGTTGCTTCCTGATGATAGCCCTATATATGGAGGGAATATCAGGTTTCCTGCTCCAAAGAATATTGAGAATAGTGCAAATCCTATTATTAAAATATCTTTATTTTTACTCATAATTAAACCTCTTTTCTTAGTAATTTATAAAATATATGCAAAAAGGCCACATAGTGTATACTATGCGGCATTTTTGCCTAGGATTAAAAAAGCCACATAGTATTTATCTATGTGGCCTAAGTACAAGCTAAATTAGCCATCATAGATACAAACATTTTTTCCGTTTGCATCTATGATTTTCGATCTATATCATAAATACAAACTTAACTATAATAGCTAAAGTAAAACTTATTAAATTTTTTCCAACTAGTTAAGTTAATATTCTTCATCTCTACTTAATCTCCTTTTGATATTTGTTTTTGTTAGATATAATTATATTAATTAATTAAGAAAAATGCAATAGGTAAATTTAAAAAAATTAAAAAATTAAAAACTTAAAAACTTTTTTAATGTGAAAAATCTAAAAAAATATTTCGGCTTCAATTAAAAGAAATTTGACAGATAGAAGGAAAAATCTAATAAAATTAACTAAAAAATAATAGAGATCAATATATTAAAAAGTATAGCTAATTTGCGAAGAAAATTAAAAAGAAAATTTTGGAATAATAAAATTGAATAAAAAAATAACATATTATGAAAATTTAAATAAAAAAATGTAGAAAGATGGAATGAAAGATGAATTAAAAAAATAAAATAGGTTTATAAAAATTAAATTATATAAAATAAACAAATTCACAATATGAATGTTTTTTTTGGAAAAAATCGAATGTTGGATTTTTAAAAAGAATAAGAAGATTCGTAATGTTTAAAATAAAGTGAAATATATTGAAAATCAAAAATAATGGTGATAATCTAACAATAAATAAGCGAATGGCAGATTAACAACAGAAAGACTGTTTATTTGTCAAAAAAATTAAATATATTTTAAGGGGTGGGTTAGATGTCACAGCCAAGCAATAATAACGTTAAAAAGCTTACATTAGTACCATTAATACTTATGATATTTACATCAGTATTTGGATTTGGGAACATGCCAAGAGCATTCTACTTAATGGGGTATGCAGCTATACCATGGTACGTATTAAGTGCGGTACTATTCTTTATACCATATGCTTTTATGATGGCAGAGTATGGATCTGCATTTAAAAAAGAAAGTGGAGGTATGTACTCATGGATGGAGAAATCAGTAGGCGGTAAATACGCTTTTATAGGTACATTTATGTGGTATGCTTCTTATGTAACATGGATGGTAAGCGTTTCTTCTACTTTATGGGTACCATTATCAAATGCTATATTTGGTAAAGATATGACTTCAACATGGAGTTTATTTGGATTAACATCAGTTAAAACTCTAGGGGTTTTAGGTGTAATATGGATATGTGTTGTTACATTTATAGGGACTAAAGGTATTGACAAAATAAGTAAAATAACTTCTATAGGGGGAACTGCTGTTGCACTACTTAATATAGTATTATTAGTTGGAGGAGTGTTAGTAGTTGCATTAACAGGAGAATTAGCTCAACCAATATCCGATATGGCAAAATCTTTTACTATGTCACCAAATCCTTCATATCAAACACCTCTTACGGTGTTGTCATTCTTAACATTTGCAGTATTTGCATTTGGAGGACTAGAAGTTTTAGGAGGACTTGTTGATCAAACTGAAAATGCTGAAAAAACTTTCCCTAAAGGGCTTGCAATATCTGCAATAATTATATCTGTAGGATATGCACTTGGTATATTTGCATGTGGTATGTTTACTAACTGGAGTGAAGTACTAGGGGGAGATCATGTTAATATGGCAAATGCTACATACATATTAATGAGCAATTTAGGGTATAAATTAGGAATAGGATTTGGACTATCTGAGAGTATATCTCTTACTATGGGAGCTTGGACTGCTAGATTTATAGGATTCTCAATGTTCTTATCGTTAACAGGAGCATTCTTTACATTAACTTATTCACCACTTAAGACATTAATACAAGGAGCTCCAAAAGAGTTATGGCCTGGTAAGTTAGGTGATTTAAAAGATGGAATGCCTGTAAATGCTATGAAATGGCAAGCGGTTATAGTTTCGGCTATGATAATTTTAGTATCGTTTGGTGGAAGTAGTGCAAAAGAATTCTTTGCAATACTTACTTTAATGACTAACGTTGCCATGACAATACCATATATGTTCTTATCTGGTGCATTTCCTGTATTTAAGAAAAAACAACTAAATGGAGAAATAGAAAAACCATTCGTAGTATATAAGACTAAAGCAATTTCTATGGTGTTAGCTATTATAGTAACTGCAGTTGTTGGATTTGCAAACTTATTTACTATAATAGAACCAGCATTAACTTCTCCAGATGGAATGTATAAAACATTGACTATGATAGTTGGACCATTAATATTTGCGATAGTAGGGTTTGTATTATATACAGTTTATGAAAATAAATATGGAGAAAAATCTAAAAAAACTAAAAACGTTGCAAAATAAATAAAAATATGGGTTGTCGCACTTAAAAAATAGTGTGACAGCCCATTTTTTAATTCATAATAAGTTATATTGAGAAACTATAAATTAAAAAAGTTAAAACTTTTTAATATAGATAAAACGTCTATATATATGTAAACGAAAGGAGGTATATAGATTTAGATGAAATTATTGAGCTCAAATAAAAAAAATAAAGAAAATAAAGTTAAAGATTATATAGTAAATAATCAAGAAAGTTTTTATAAAGTAGCGTATAGCTATGTAAAAAATCAAGATGATGCATTAGATATAGTTCATGATTCTATATGTAAGGCACTTTCAAAACTAGACTCGCTTAAAGATGAAAAAGCAATTAAGTCGTGGTTTTATAAAATTTTAGTAAATAGTTCTATAGACTATATAAGAAAAAATAATAAGTATGTAAATTTAAGTGAAGAAGCATTAGACTCCAAATACAATTCAAATGATATATATACAGATATAGATCTTGAGAGGGCATTAGAAAAGCTTCCAGAAGAATATAGAATAATTATAGTTTTAAGGTATTTTGAAGATATGAAAATAGATGAGATAGCTAATATTTTATCACAAAATACAAACACAATAAAAACCAAACTTTATACTGGACTTAGGAGGCTAAAGATAAAAATAAAAATGGAAGATTATTAAGGAGTGAAATTTATGAAGGATATAGATAAGATAGAAAAATTAAAGAAAAATTATAATGATACAAAAATACCAGACAATTTAAATGAAGTTGTAAACGATGCTATAAATTCAAAAAAACGAAATAAAAGTGCCAGCAATAAATGGATAATAGTGGCAGCATCATTATGTATTGTTATAGGTTCGGTTAATGTAAACAAATCATTTGCACAGACTTTAGAACAAATACCTGTAATAGGAAATGTGATTAAGGTAATAAACTTTTCAAACTATAAAATAAAAGAAGATGGATACGATGCATCTATAAAAGTACCAAAAATAGAAGGTTTAGATAATAAAGACTTAGAGTATAAATTAAATAAAGAGTTTGAAAAGGAAGGAAAAAAACTATACGATCAATATCTACAAGAAGTTAAAGATTTAAAAGAAGCTAAATCAGTAGGTAATAAAGATGCAGAATCATGGTATGAGGTTAAAACAGATAATGATAAAATATTATCATTAGTAATATATAACTATGAATCGCAAGGGTCTTCTAATACTACTAGAAAATTTTACAATATAGATAAAAAAAATCAAACAATATTAACACTAGAAGGTATGTTTAAAAATGATAAATATATAGATATTATAAGTGAAAATATAAAAGAACAAATGAGGAATGAAATGAAGGCAGATAAAAATAAAATTTATTGGTTAGATGATAAAGAGATGGGGGACGAAAACTTTAAATCTATAAGTGAAAACCAAGATTTTTATATAAATAAAGATGGAGAACTTGTTGTTTGCTTTGATAAATACGAAGTAGCTCCAGGATATATAGGATTAGTTGAGTTTACTATTCCAAATGATATTATACAACCACTAATGAATTAAGGAGGATAAGGATGGAAACTAGAGCTTATATTAAAATTTTATTTATTATAGGTTGTATAGGGCTATTTTTTAGTATATATATGATAATTCCTAGTTTAAAAATTTAAAATTAAGAAATTGATATATATAGGGGGGCTATTTAAAAATAGACTCTTTTTTTATGTGGGAAAATAGTTAGAAAATTAAAAGTGTATATTAATTAAAAAAATATATAAAAATAGTAGACATTTTAAGGAAAAATGATATACTAATAATGTGAATGATATACACTAATAATATAAAAAGATATACTATTTAAAGGTGGAGGGGTCGTATGTTTAGTATAAAGGATATAAATGATGGGTTATTTGGGAAAGTTATAGAAAATCCAAGTAGAAGAGAATTAAGAGATTTAGCGCAAAATATGGAAAAAACAACAGAATTTAAAAGTGCTAGCTATATAAGTGAAGTTAGAAATAGAAGTGCTAAAAATACTTATATAGTAGATGAAATAAAAACTGGCGTAGATCAAAAAGAAATAAGCAAATCTAAAGCTGATGAAATTGCAGCTAAAGTATTTGAATATATAAAAGACAAAGAAATGATAAGAGTAGATAGAAAGATGGGTATGAATGATAAGTTTGCATTCAATTGCAGATTATATATATCAAAAAAATATGCAAGAATAGCACATATGTGGAATAACACATTATTTGATCCAACTAATATTGAAAATCCAGACTTAGTAAGTATTTATGTTCCAGAATGGCCAGAAAGAATAATGTTTGCATATCCAGAAAGTGGAGTTACATTTATATTAGGGAGTGATTATTTTGGAGAATCTAAAAAATCATTCTTAAGAATGGCTATGTATAAGGTAAAACAAGCTGGTGGTCTAGGATTCCATGCAGGAAGTAAAGTTCTTAGAGTGTATGATAAAAATAAAGAATTAAAAGATGTAGGATTTATAATGTTTGGGTTAAGTGGAACAGGAAAAACAACATTAACTATACATGACCACGAATTAACTGGAGAAGAAAGAGCTATAGTGAGACAAGATGATGTTATATTTATGGATGAAAATGGATATTGCGTAGGAAGTGAAAATGGATTTTATATAAAAACAGAAGGGTTAAATCCAGATCAACAAAGCGTTTTATATAAAGCTGCTACTAGTGAAAATGCAGCTTTGGAAAATATTAAAGTAGATAAAGATGGAAACGTAGATTTTTATGATACAAGTTTAACTTCAAATGGTAGAGGTGTTATACTAAGAGAAGAAATAGACACAACAGATGATACTGTTGATTTAGAGAAGGCAAATAAGATAATTTTTATAACTAGAAGAAATGATATTGTCCCACCTGTAGTTAAGCTAAATCCAAAACAAGCTTTAGATGCATTTATGTTAGGTGAATCTATAGAAACTTCAGCAGGAGATCCAACAAAAGCTGGTCAATCAAAAAGATGTGTTGGAACTAATCCATTTATAATGGGACCTGAAATTGAGGAAGGTATAAAACTTAAGGAAATATTACAAAATAACCCTGATATGGAATGTTTCATATTAAACACAGGAAGTGTTGGAGCAAAAGAAGGATTTGAAGGTGAGAAATTAACTATAAATGTATCCACTACTATAATGAAAGAAATAGCAAGAGATAATATAAATTGGATTGAAGATGGAGAGTGGGGTTATATGGTTCCTTCAAATGTAGATGGAATAGACATTAGTAAATATAATCCAAGAAATTACTATACTAAAGAAGAGTATAATAAAATTGCAACTAAACTAAAACTAGAAAGAAAAGTGTGGTTAGCTAAATACGAAGAATCTGCAAAAGAAGAAATAGCTGCTACTGCTTCAATATAATGCAAAAAGAACTATCTTTTAAAGGATAGTTCTTTTTTTCGGGTAAAATACCCCTAATTAATATTATAACATGAAAAAAATATAAAATATAGAATAGAAATTTGGAAGAAGTTGCTATAGAATTAAGGTAAGTTAAATATAAAACTTTAAAAGAAGATGAAGTATTTAACAATTGTTTATACAAGGAGGTACTACTTATGAATATAAGAGTAATCGGGAAAAATATAAATCCTACAGAAAGCATAAATGCTAAGATTGAGAGTAAGATGGAGAAATTACAACAGTACCTAAACGTAGATACAGATGCGAAAGTTACAATAAGTGCTGAAAAAGAAAAACAAAAAGTTGAAGTAACTATAGTTCCAATGAAAGGACCTATAATAAGAGCAGAGGATGGTCAAAAAGATTTATACTCAGCTATAGATGTAGTTTACGATAAATTATATAAACAACTTAGAAAGTATAAAACTAGAACAAAAAGTAGAAAAAATAACCATCAGAGTATAAGATTTGAAAATATAGAAGATTATAATTTTGATAATAATATAAACGAAAAGGATATTCATATAGAAAGAGTTAAAAAGTTCTCAATAAAACCTATGAATAGTGAAGAAGCAATACTTCAAATGGAATTACTAGGGCATGATTTCTATATGTTTAGAAACTCAGAAACTGATAAAATAAACACTGTTTATAAAAGACATGGATTAGGATACGGAATAATTGAAGAACAATAAAAATAAAAAAATCGATTGCTTTGTTGCAATTGATTTTTTTATTTTTATAAAAAGTTGACATTATATAAAATTTACGTAACATTAATAATATAATTAATTTTTAAGGTGGAGAATAAATGGGAAGACTTATAATTAGCATAGTAACCATTGTTGCGATAGGTATAATAATAATTAGAAATAGAAAAATTGACAAAAGACTGAAGACTTCAATTTCAAAATCAATAAAAGAAATAAATTATGCATATAAGGAGTTATTTACTAGTTTTACTGATAAGTCAATTTTAGGAAGGATAATTCAGACAATACTTATTTTTATAGCTGAAGCAACCAGTTTTATTACCATTTATGTTGGAATTATTAATTACTTACATATAAATTTAATTTCAAATAATTTGGAATGGATTATAAAGCTGTTTTTATCAATAATAAGTATAATCATAGTACATTATGCTATAGGTTATATTTTAGCGTTGAGTTTAAAGATACAAAATTTTATACATAATGTAGAACACAAAAACTTAAAAGTAGATTTTATTTTGAGCTATTTTATGATAAGCAGTTACTTAACAGTATCATTGCTTTTTCCAAAAGAGTTTGCAAGTAGCGGATATATAGGTTTAGTAGGTATGTTAATTTGTTATTATTTAAATATAAAAACATTAATAACATTAACGGGTAATCCTTCTAATATTAAATCTATTAAAAAAGAAGATAATAGTTATTCTAGAATTATTATTGCATCTATACTTATATTAATTATGATAATTATTAACTTGTATTTAATTGTATGCTTAGTTAATGGACTAAAACCAGGTTCATTTTTAAATGCTGAGAGTAAATTCGATTTACTTTATTATACGTTAATAACATTTACAACAGTAGGATATGGAGATATAATTCCAGTTACAGTGCTTGCAAAAACTACATCTATACTTATATCTACAACTAGTGTTGTTTGTTTAAGTGTATTTTTAAGTAGTATGTTATCATATAAAGATGAGTTATCTAATGATTAGATAACTCATTTTTAATTATTAACTTGTTTTTTAAAAATTTTCTTTTTTATGACAATAGTATTTTTTCTTTTAAATAAAGTATCTAAATAATTATAATAAGTTCCAGGTGTAATTATACCATTGACTGAGAGTAAATCAAGTCCAGCAGAGCCAACAATTGTATCAGCTAATTTAACGCAGTTAGCAGTTAGTGTAAAATAAGTTTTGAAATATCCAGATTTAAACTTATAATATTTGCAATTTTCTTCACGATACATTATGTTTGTTTCATCTTTATAATCTAAAGTAGGGTTAAGTTGAGCTGGACACTTCCACTCATAACAATTATATTTAATTTTATTTATACTATCTTTTATTAAATTATGTTGCTCTTTAGTTAAGGCTAATGTGAAACCAATCAATGATCTATTAAACTGTGTATTTAAGATTTCTATATATTTATTAGTTTCAACTTCAATTAAAACTCCTGAACTTACAAGTGTAAATAATCTATTAGAGCTGCTATCATAAGTTCCATATGAGTATGTGATGTTTTCAAATGATATATCTATATGACCAAATCCATTTGCACAATCAGGAGCAAGGTGTATAAATATATCAACAGTTGAGTAAATCTTACCTTTATTAATGATATCTTTATTATCTATGCATGTATTCTTACTATATTCTGGTTTTACAAATTCATTTACTTTTTCAAATAACTTTTGAGGTATAAATGCTGAATAAAGTAGAGGTAAACCTATTCTAAATTTTCGGGTTAATTTATTTTGAAATATATTTTCAGCTGAAATTTCTTTTAAAAAGTCTGCAAAAAGAGTAATTGAATATAGTATTACATAAATACCTGCTAGCTTTGAAACAAATAACATGTATTTTTGAGGATGAAATAAAAGTACAATACTAAAGCCTAAAGAAATAATACTTACTAATGATCCAGATACCCATCCTTTCACTTTGTTTTTATACAAAATCAATGAAGAAGTAATTAGCGCAAGGAAGTTTAAAAAAGCATATATACCTATTATTCTAACTGCTGAAATTCTAAAAAATTCAGGGTGCAATTTTATAGACAGAGAAAGAATAAGGTATAAAATACCTAAGCTTAACTTACTTAGCATAGTGTTTTTTCTATTAAATATATAAGTTAATACATGTAGTACTCCTATAATTAAAAGGTATAGTGATATCATACCTAAGGTTAAAGTAGCTATAAACTTAGAGTTAAATAGTACGATTACTCCGAAGATAAATACAGCAATAGATGAGAATAATATCGTAAATGGTGAAATAGTTTTTACCTTCATGAAAACCTCCTAAACTGTAAATATTTTATAAAAAATTATAACATTAAATCGTGGGAAATATAAAATATAGTTATTTTATAAAAAATGAATCTAGAATTTAAGATTTATTTAAGATTTATTTAAACTTTAGTTTATAGACTAAAATTTTCCTACAACTTATAATAAGTATATCAAAATAAGGAGGAATACAAAATGAATTCAAGGTTTGAAGGAAATATTTTAGGTTTTATAGGAGTTAATGTTTTAGCAGCACTAATAACTTTTTTTACATTAGGTATAGCTACTCCATGGGCAATGTGTATCAAATACAGATGGGAGATAGATAACACTGTATTAGATGGAAAAAGACTACAATTTGTAGGGCGTGGATCTAACTTATTTTTACAATATATAAAGTGGTGGATTCTAACTATAATAACTTTTGGGATATATGGATTTTGGTTATATATAAACTTAGTAAAATGGAGAGTTGCAAATACTGAATTTGTAAATTAGTGGGGATTTTATCCTCATTTTTTTTTGCTTTCTAATGTTAAAATATTGTAACCAAATTTAGTCTATATTTAAATGACAAATTATAGCAAACTACTATATAATAAAGTTATAAAAGACAAAATATACTTTGGGGGGATTTTTTTGAAAAAAAAGATAAATTTAGATAAAAAGAAAGCTATTACAGGAGGATTAATATTAATAGCTGTTTTTGTGGCGATTTTTTTAGGGATTAAAATAAAAAATAATATTAATAAAGCGAATGAAGAGTCAAAAACTCCTGAAATATATACTGTTCCGGAAAAGGAAAAAATATTTATAAATGGAAAGGTTGTGCCAGGTAAATCAAAAGATTTCTTTGCTGAATCTGAAAAAGGACAAATAGAAAATATAAATGTAGAAGATGGTCAGAAAGTTGATGAAGGACAGACATTGTTTACTTATAAAAATGAAAGTGTTGTACCTGAAATAGATACTTTAAAAGATCAAATAAAATCAAAAGAAGAGCAAATGAAAAATTCTCAGGAAGAAGATTTGAAAAACGCTATAGATGGAGAGATAAATCAATTAAATAATCAAATAAAAAAACTTGAAGCTAAGGCTTATGAATCAGTAAAAGCTCCTTTTGCAGGTAAGGTATATATAAATCAACAAACTCAAGGTGAAAATCAACCATCAGCTATTATGACATTAGAATCAGAAGATTTTTATGTGAAAGGGCAAACTAATGAACAGGATTTAGCTAAAATAAATTTAAACCAAGAAGTAAAGGTAATGGTATATTCAACAAAAGAGAAATTTAAAGGAAAAGTTTCTTCTATAGGGGAAAGACCATCAACAGAGCAAGTTGGATCTGAAACAGGATCAAATCCAAACTTATCTTATTATGATATAAAGGTTAATTTTTTAGAAAATCAAGATTTAAAAAATGTAAAAAATGGATTTCATGTTCAAACCACTATAGAGGTAGTGGGGACTCCTATAAAAGTTCCATATACTTCACTAATACAAAAAGATGAAAAAAGATTTGTTTATAAAGTTATAGATGGTATTGTATATAAACAAGAAGTAAAAACAGGGGAAACTAATGGTGAATTTGCAATAATAACTGAAGGAGTAGGAGAAAAAGACCAAGTAATAAAATATGCAAATGATAAAACAATAAAAGAAGGCGAAAATATTTACCCTAGCCAAGAAACTCCAGCCGAAGGTGAGGTAAAATAATTTGAGTAATGTAATAGAACTTAAAAAAATTCAAAAGCATTACAGACTAGGAAAAGAAAAACTACACATTTTAAAATCTATAGATTTAGATATAAAACAAGGTGAGTTTGTGATGATAATGGGTAAATCTGGTAGTGGTAAAACGACCCTTTTAAATATATTAGGATTTTTAGATAAATTTGATGAAGGAAAATATTTATTTAATGGAAATGATGTTAGTGATTTAAGTGAAAATAAACGTTCTGAATTTCGAAATACTAATATTGGGTTTGTATTTCAACAGTTTAATTTAGTAGATACATTAAATGTTTACCAAAATATAGAATTACCTATGATATATAATCACAAGTATTCTAAAAAGCAAAGAAAATATCTTATAGAAAAAAGTTTAGATTTAGTAGGGCTTTTAGATAAGATTAAACAAAAACCAATGCAGCTTTCAGGAGGGCAACAACAACGAATTGCTATAGCGAGAGCTCTTGTAAATGATCCTCAAATAATCTTTGCAGATGAACCAACAGGTGCATTAGACAGTGAAACTGGAATAGATATAATGAAATTATTAAAAAAGCTAAACAATCAAGGAAAGACTATAATAATGGTTACACACGATGTTGATTTAACAGAATACGCCACTAAAATTATAAAGTTAAAAGATGGCATTATAATGGAGGAGGTGTAACTATGACTTTGATAAAAAATGCTTTAGGGAATTTAAAGGCACATAAACTAAGAGTTTTTACAACTATGATTTGGATAATTATAGGAATTACTTCTGTAATATTAGTCACATCTATTGGTTCAGGGCTTGAAGCGAAGATGAAGGAATCTACAGATAAAATTAGTAAGAAAAAAACAACTATAAGATTTGAACCTACAAATTCCAATATGATGGATTCCTCAGTTTTTTTGCAACCATTTACTAAAACTGATATAGAAAAAATATCATTTATGGAAGGAGTTCAAATGGTGGGTCCAAGTAGTGATAAACTTGAAATGAGTGACACGTATGGATTTGATGTTTATATGGATAAAAAGTCAACATCTATACAACTAAAATCATACGAAAATAGTGATAAATTAAGCATTTTATATGGAAGAACATTTGCAGAGGAAGATAATGATCGAAAAGTTGTAATAATAACTATGCAAAATGCTATAGACTTATTTGAAAATCCAGAGGATGCTATAGGTAGTGGTGTTACTATAGACGGAGAAATTTATGAAATTATAGGAGTACTAGAAGAACCAGTACAAAAAAATGAAAATCAAATGAATTTTATGTATGGGATGAGTGGAGAAATAGATTATCAGACATGCTTAATGCCTAAAAATACATTTGATACACTAGTAAATAAGTTCGATTATGGAGCTGATGAAATAAGTAGTATTGATATATTAGTATCTCAAGGATATGATACTTATGAAGTAGCAAATAATGTTATTATGAAATTACAGGAAATGCATACTGATTTAGATGGAAGCTATACAACTGGAGATAGGGATAATTCATATATGGAATTAGAATCTATGATATCTAGTATTGATAATTTTGTAAAAATTATAACTTTAGTATCTTTATTTGTTGGTGGTATAGGCGTGATGAATATAATGTACATGTCGGTAGTTGAAAGACAAAAAGAGATTGGTATAAGACGGGCTGTAGGAGCTAAGCCTAGAAATATAATGTTTCAGTTTTTAGTAGAATCTACATTTATTACAGTAGTTGGAGGAATAGTAGGTATGATTGTAGGGTCAATAGCAGTTAATTATGTGTCTAACATGTTGCCATTTAAAGCAGTTTTATCACTAAAAGGGTTTATATATGCAGTACTAACTTCTTTACTAACTGGAATTATATTTGGTATAATACCTGCATTTAAAGCATCTAGATTAGATCCTATAAAGGCTATTCAAAAATAAAATATAAAAAAATTTTACTTGTATAACGTTTTGTAGAAAATATGCATATATAATATTAAGGTGTTGATATTTAGTATATCACGCTTAATTTTATATAAAGGGTGAAGTAGATTTATGGCATGTAACTACAAAAATAAACTTAGTAAATGTAATCAAGGTTGTAATGAAGAATCTTTTAATGATTGTAGTGAGTGTAGTAAGTACCAACAATTAGCTCATGAAAAATGTGAACAAGCTAATAGCATGATAACTAAAGCTAGTAGAGTTGATCAACAAGCTAAACAAGCAGAACAAAGAGCTGAATGTTTGAAACAACAAGCATTAGAAGAATGTGCAAGAGCTAATTGTCTATGGGAAGAATATAGAAGATTAGCCAATCATGGAGAGTCTTTAATGAATGAAGCTAAAAATTGTATGGAAGCAAGTTTAAAATGTTATAAAGATTGCTACAAAGAAGAATTTGGATGCAATATGAGCGATTAAAAGCAACACTATTTTATAAAATAGTGTTGCTTTTGGTTTTTGAATAATTATAAAATAAAAATATAATATGTAAGAAAAGTAAGAAAAATAAAAATATTAGGGATTATACATATAATATTGATTTAATTTTAACAAAGTTGTATAATAAAACAAGAACAAATTACCATAATTTTACTTTTAATATTCGAAGATATGGAAAGCCTAAATATGAGGTGATTTAATATGAAGGAAAAGAACATCAAAAAAAATATTAAAGGTGAAAGCTTACAAGAAAAAAGTGAAAGAATAAGCTCTGTTGTAAACTCTATATTAAGTGAGAGTACTAGTAAATCTGATCCAGATGGACATTATACAGGGTGCCCGAAAGGAAAAGATATCAAGCCAATACAAGATGTAGATGATTTATAAGAAGAGAAAAATTACACCGAGGAAGGAGATTTCTTATGATTTACACAACAGAAATCACAAATATGTGTAAAATTAACAAAGGACCTAATCATGGCCCAGCTCCAATACCAGAAGAAGGTAAATGGGTAAAAGCAACTCAAATTACAGATATATCAGGATTAACGCATGGTGTAGGTTGGTGTGCACCTCAACAAGGAGCATGTAAATTAACTTTAAATGTTAAAGATGGTATAATCCAAGAAGCTCTAGTTGAGACAATAGGATGTTCAGGAATGACTCATTCAGCTGCAATGGCATCTGAGATTCTTCCAGGAAAAACTATACTTGAAGCATTAAACACAGACTTAGTATGCGATGCAATAAATACTGCAATGAGGGAATTATTTCTTCAAATAGTATATGGTAGAAGTCAAACTGCATTTTCAGAAGGGGGCTTACCAGTAGGAGCTGGACTTGAAGACCTTGGAAAAGGACTTAGAAGTCAAGTTGGGACTATGTATGGAAGTCTTGAAAAAGGCCCTAGATATTTAGAAATGGCAGAAGGATATATAACTAAATTAGCTTTAGATGAAGATAGTGAAATAATAGGATATGAATATGTTCACCTAGGAAAAATGATGGAAATGGTGGCTAAGGGAATACAAGCAAATGAAGCATTAGAAAAAGCCAAGTCTAATTATGGTAGATTTAGTGAAGGTGTTAAGTTTGTTGACCCAAGACATGAATAATAATAAGGAAGGTGAACTATAATGGCTTTATTTGAAAGTTATGAAAGAAGAATAAATCAAATAACTCCTGTATTAGAAAGATATGGGCTTGATTCTATAGAAGAATGTAGAGAACTTTGCAAGTCAAAAGGATTTGATCCTTATCAAATAGTAAAAGACACTCAAAATATAGCATTTGAAAATGCTTGTTGGGCATATACACTAGGAGCAGCCATAGCTATAAAAAAAGAGTGTAAAAAAGCATCTGATGCAGCTGAAGCTATAGGAGAAGGATTACAGGCATTTTGTATTCCAGGTTCTGTTGCAGATGATAGAAAAGTTGGATTAGGACATGGAAACTTAGGTGGAATGCTTTTAAGAGATGAAACAAAATGTTTTGCATTTTTAGCAGGACATGAATCTTTTGCGGCAGCAGAAGGAGCTATAAAAATAGCTGAAAAAGCTAATAAGGTTAGAAAAGAAGACCTAAGAGTTATATTAAACGGACTTGGAAAAGACGCAGCTTATATAATCTCAAGAATAAATGGATTTACATATGTTCAAACTGAATTTGACTACTATACTGGGGAGTTAAAAGTAGTAAGAGAGAAGGCTTTTTCAAAGGGTGATAGAAGCAAAGTTAAATGTTACGGATGTGACGATGTTAGAGAAGGTGTTGCTATTATGCATCATGAGGGAGTAGATGTATCTATAACTGGTAACTCAACTAATCCAACAAGATTCCAACATCCAGTAGCAGGTACTTATAAAAAGGAATGTTATATACAAGATAAAAAATATTTTTCAGTAGCTTCAGGTGGAGGAACAGGTAGAACTCTTCATCCTGATAATATGGGAGCAGGACCAGCATCTTATGGAATGACTGATACTATGGGAAGAATGCATTCTGATGCACAATTTGCAGGGTCTTCATCTGTTCCAGCACATGTTGAAATGATGGGACTTATAGGAATGGGAAATAATCCTATGGTTGGAGCTACAGTTGCAGTAGCTGTTGCTGTTGAGGAGAGCTTTAAATAAATTAAAACAAAAGAGATAATGATTAAAAAACTTAATCATTATCTCTTTTTAAATTATATAGTGTTTCAAATGAGAAATATTTTTTAATTGTTAAATAAAGAAGTATACATTGTATTAATTTTCAAATGGAGATATTGAATATAGTATGAAATATCCTTGAGGGTATTGACACACTGGACATGCATTTGGAACTTCTTTTCCAGTGTGAATATGGCCACAGTTTAAACATATCCAATTTTCTTCCTTATCACTTTTAAATAAAGTATTTGATTTTATAGCATCTGCAAATCTGCCAAATCTATCTCCATGTATTTTTTCTATTTCAGAAATTTTTTCAAAACTATTTGATACAGACATAAAACCTTCTTCTTTAGCTATCTGAGCAAATTCTTTATATATTTTGTCCCATTCTTCGTATTCATGCTGTTGAGATATTCTCAATGTTTTTTCTAAATCATTGTAAATATCAACTGGATAACCTGTATCTATGGTTATAGATTGACCAGATAAATCTTTCAAGTGTTTATAAAACACCCAAGCGTGGGCCTTTTCTTGATCTGAAGTATAGTTAAAAGCTCTATAAATTAGTTCTAGGTTTTGGCTTTTAGCAAGTGAAGCTGCGAATGTATATCTATTTCTAGCTTGGCTTTCTCCTGCGAAAGCTTTCATTAAATTGTATTTTGTTTTACTGTCTTTTAAAGTATTCATTATTTTCCTCCGTTATAGATTTTAAATATATTTTAGTAATAGTATTTACTAATTTTTATAAGACATGTAATAGAAAAAAACTATACTAATTTACTATTGTTCATAAATATAACTCAAGTTGATATAATATAAGAAAAGGGGGGAATTAATGTGAATTTAAATTCAATGGATTATAAATTAGAAGAACAAAAGAAAAAAGTTATACAAGAATATAGATTATATTTAAACTCTAATTGTAATTGGGAGTACAGACATCCTAAAGGAAAGTATCAACCTGTTGAATATTTTTCACAAAAATTTGTGCAAAAACATTCTGCTCTTGCTATGGTATTTCAAATACATAAACTTTGTTTTGCTAAAATAAAGTATTTTGAAAATAATTTAAATGATTTTGTACCATATTCTTACTCTTTTAAAGATGGATTTCAAATATGTGAAATGCATAAAGTTCAGTTTTTGTATCATAAATATAGCCATTATATGATTGGAATTGCTGAGTTACAGAATATAAAAGATATAGATGAATTTAAAGCGTTTTGCATTCATTTAGATAGTTTTAAAAATTAATTAGGAGTTTAACTGGATTCTATTTTTTTGTTTAAAAATATAAAAAAATGTAAACAAATAGCATATTTAGGCATAGTATATATTACAGAGAAAAACTCTGGAAAATAAAAAAAGGGTGTGTTTTTTATTTATGAGTTATAAAAACAATATGTGGAATAGCTGTGAAAAGAATAAATGGGATAACGTATGTTACTATAAATGTAAAAATAGTAACTGTAAAAATTGTAATAAAGAGATTGCTAAAACAAAAGGTCTTATAGATTATATAAAAGAAACAAATAATATGTTAGGTAAAGACTTAAAAGATGCTAAACACAATCAAAAAGAAGTTAAATCTTCTTTAGAAAATATAGATGACAATGTAGCTAATTTAGTTAAAGACATAGCAAATATAGAAGAGTCTTTAATTAATGCTGTAAAAAGCTTAAATTGTATAATCAAAGACTTAGATAAAGCTATACCTGCGCAAAATGCAGCATTAGAAGATATAGAAGATGCACAATATAAACAAAAAGAATTAAAAGAATTAGTTTGCAATTTAGAAAATGCTTTTGATGAAACAGTAGAATGCTTAAACAAAAAAGATAGTCACCCAATATTAGTACCTTGGGACGATTGCGAAGAAGAAAAACCAGAGTGTGGTTGCTAATTATATAAAATATTTTTAGGAATGTAAATATATTTACATTCCTTTTTTAATCCTTAGAAAATTATATTTAATCCTAAACTGTAGATAAATATAATTTCTAACTTATAAACTTGAGCAACGGACCGTTGTCTTAAGGTCGATGGAGATATGAAGTGGTTCGCAGATGGAGTCGCTCAAGCAAAGCGGATTTTTTGTTATATATAGATTATAGTAAAACAAAAATGGATAACACTCTATCTACTTAAAAAGTAAACAAATATGTAAAATCATCATAGTATGGATTACAGGCTAAAAGCTTAAAATATTTTTAAGGGGGATTTAGAATATGAGCTGCAAAAAAAATGGGTGGAATGAATGTGAAGATATAAATAAATGGGAAAATATATGTTATTACAAGTGTAAAGATAATGGATGTGTAGGAGAAAACTGTAAAAATGATATAGAAAAAACAGAAAAAATTATAGATAGTATAAAAGTGAAAAATGAGCAACTTGGAAATGATTTAAAAGATGCTAAAGATAACCAAAATAAAGTTAAATCAGCTTTAGTTGGAATTAATGATAATGTTGGAAATTTAGCGACAAATTTAGGGGAAATAGAAAATGCCTTAGCAAAAGCAGCATATGACTTAAAATCTATAATGGAAGAATTAGAAAAAGCTGTTCCAGCACAAAATGAAGCAATAAAAGACATAAAAGATGCACAAGACAAGCAAAAAGATATAAAAGGACTAGTTAATGATTTAGACAAATCATTTGAAAAAACAGTTAACTGTTTAAAGAGAAAAGATAAGCCTCCAGTATTAATACCTTGGAATGAATGCGATGATGAATCAGAAAATTCAGGATGCGAGTGTGATTAAGTATTAAAATAAAAAATGTGTACTCAAGTTAACTGGGGTACACATTTTTTATCTTTATACAATCTTAATACAGTAAGAATTATCTTAACCTCCACTTTATACCAAAATACATACAATGATTATATAGAAAATTTAGGAGGAGATTGGATAATGAGTATTGTAATTCAAGTAATTGTTTTTATTGCAGTAGTTATATTACTAGCAAAACCTTTAGGTATTTATATATCGAAAGTATTTAAAAATGAAAGAGTTTTTTTAACTAAGATATTAGAACCTATAGAAAAATTTATATACAAGGTGTTAAGAATAAAAAAAGATGAAGAAATGACAGGCAAAGAGTATATATTAAGTATTATTTCATTTAGTGTAATTAGTTTAATCTTTGTTATTATATTACAAATGATTCAATATATACTTCCGCTAAATCCAGAAAAATTAAAAAATATAGATTGGAAACTAGCTCTTAATACAGCTTCAAGTTTTGTAACGAACACAAACTGGCAAGCTTATAGTGGAGAAAGCACATTAAGCTATTTAACTCAAATGATAGGATTAACTGTTCAAAACTTTTTATCAGCCGCAGTAGGTATAAGTGTTCTTATGGTATTAATAAGAGGATTTAAAAGAAGCAAATGTAATAATATAGGAAACTTTTGGGTTGATTTAACAAAGTCAACATTATATATACTTTTACCTCTTTCTATGGTTTTAGCAATATTTTTGACTACTCAAGGAGTAGTTCAAAATTTCAAGTCATATCAAGAAGTTAACTTAGTAGAAAGTGTAGCAACAGAAAGTCAAGGTGTAATAGATAATCAAAAAATTCCAGGAGGTCCGGCAGCGAGTCAAATTGCAATAAAACAATTAGGGACAAATGGAGGCGGATTCTTTGGTACAAATTCAGCATATCCATTTGAAAACCCAACATATTTATCCAATATGGCACAAGTTATTTCTATAATTTTAATACCTGCAGCACTATGCTTTACATTTGGAGATATGGTAAACGATAAAAAACAAGGAAATGTAATTTTAGGTGCAATGATGATTATCTTTATATTAGCTATATCTTCTGCAATGTATTTTGAATTTAAAGCTACTCCAGAACTTGCAAATAATCCACATATAACAAGTGAATTTAAATTAGATCAGTCTGGCGGAAACATGGAAGGAAAAGAAGCAAGATTTGGAGTAATAAACTCAGCTATATGGGGAGTTACAACTACTTCAGCATCAAATGGATCAGTAAATGCTATGCATGACTCATTTACTCCAATGGGAGGAATGGTTTTAACTTTACTTATGCAATTAGGAGAAGTTGTGTTTGGAGGCGTTGGATGTGGGCTTTATGGTATGCTTGCATTTGTAATTCTTACAGTATTTATATCAGGGCTTATGGTAGGTAGAACACCAGAGTATTTAGGAAAAAAAATTGATCCATTTGAAATGAAAATGGCGTCAATTTTAATAATAACTACACCTGCATTAGTATTGATTGGAAGTGCAATAACATGTATGATCCCAAATATAGATTCTTTCTTAACTAATAATGGACCACACAGTTTCTCAGAAATTTTATACGCTTTAAGTTCTACAGGTAATAACAACGGAAGTGCATTTGCAGGATTTGATGCAAATAATGATTTTATGAATATATTGACAAGTATAACAATGATATTAGCTCGTTTTATACCAATAGTTTTAATTATAAAAATAGGGGAGTCTTTAGCTAGTAAAAAAATAGTACCACAAAGTGCAGGTACATTAGCAACTAATAATATGCTGTTTGTATTTTTATTAGTTGGAGTTGTTCTTATGATAGGAGCATTAGGATTTTTACCGTCACTAGCTCTTGGGCCAATAGCAGAACATTTAAATATGATTTTTTAAACTTTAGTATAAAGGAGATATTAAAATGAGCAATTCAAATAAAAGTTTTATAAGTAAAGATATTTTAAAAGATGCAATGAAGGATTCTGTTAAAAAGTTAAGCTTTAAAGTACAGCTTAAAAATCCTGTTATGTTTGTAGTGTATATAGGATCAATAATTACTAGTTTAATAACTGTTATGTCATTTTTTAAGATAACCAATGATAATACATCATTCGCCTTAATGATAAGCATATTTTTATGGTCTACAGTATTATTTGCAAACTTTGCAGAAGCTATAGCAGAAGGAAGAGGAAAAGCTCAAGCTAGTAGTCTAAGGGCTGCAAAGAAAGATGTATTAGCTAAAAAATTAAAAACTTGTGATAAAAATAGTGAATTTGAGATGATACAATCAAGTTTACTAAAAAAAGGAGATATAGTTTTAGTAGAATCAAATAATCAAATTCCTGCAGATGGAGATGTTATAGAGGGGGTTGCATCGGTAGATGAAAGTGCTATAACAGGAGAGAGTGCTCCTGTTATAAGAGAGTCAGGAGGAGATAGATGTGCAGTAACAGGTGGAACGACGGTAGTTTCTGATTACTTAATAATAGAAGTAACATCAAGTCCCGGCGAAAGTTTTCTAGATAAGATGATAGCCATGGTAGAAGGTGCAAAAAGAAAAAAAACTCCAAATGAAATAGCTTTACAAACATTACTAATAGCATTAACTTCAATATTTTTAATAGTAACAGTAACTTTATATCCATTTAGCTACTTTGCAGTAAAACAAAATGGAGTAGGTAGTGTGGTTTCTATAACTTCGTTAGTAGCGTTATTAGTTTGCTTAGCTCCAACTACTATAGGTGGATTACTTTCTTCAATTGGAATTGCAGGAATGAGTAGATTAAATAATAAAAATGTACTTGCAACATCAGGAAGAGCTATAGAAGCTGCTGGAGATGTAGATGTATTACTTTTAGATAAAACTGGAACTATAACATACGGAAATAGACAGGCCAGTAAATTTATACCACTTAAACATGTAGATATGGAAGAGTTTGTGGATTGTGCAGAAATGGGTTCTGTATTAGATGAAACTCCAGAGGGAAGGAGTATAGTTGTACTTGCAAAACAGACGTATGCAATAAATGGAAGATATTTAATAAGTAATGGTGCTGAATTTGTGGCGTTTTCAGCAAAAACTAGAATGAGTGGAGCAAATTTAAATGGAGATAAAATAAGAAAAGGAGCAGCTAGTGCTATCAAACAATTTGTAGAAGAACAGGGTGGTAAATATCCAAAGGAGTGTGATGAAATAGTTGAAGAAATATCTAAAAAAGGTGGAACACCTTTAGTAGTTTGTAAAAATGAAAGAGTACTAGGAGTTATATATTTAAAGGATGTTCTAAAAAAGGGAGTATATGAAAAATTTAATGATTTAAGAAAAATGGGAATAAAAACAATAATGATAACAGGTGATAATCCTTTAACAGCAGCTGCTATAGCAGCTGAAGCTGGGGTGGACGACTTTTTAGCAGAGGCAACACCTAAAGCTAAACTTGATTTAATACATGAATATCAGAGAAAAGGGCATTTAGTAGCAATGACTGGGGATGGAAGTAATGATGCACCTGCACTTGCTCAAGCAGATGTTGCTGTTGCTATGAATACAGGTACACAAGCTGCTAAAGAGGCTGGAAATATGGTTGATTTAGATTCAAGTCCAACTAAACTAATAGAAATAGTAAAAATAGGTAAACAGTTACTTATGACAAGAGGAGCACTTACAACTTTTAGTATCGCAAATGATATAGCAAAATATTTTGCTATAATACCGCCACTATTTTTAGGAGTTTATCCACAATTAGATAAGTTAAATATAATGAATCTTCATAGCCCTGAAAGTGCTATAATGAGTGCCGTTATATATAACGCAATTATAATAATTGCATTAGTTCCACTGGCACTTAAAGGTGTTAAATATAGAGAATTACCTGCGAGTAAACTCTTATCAAGAAATTTAATGATATATGGCGTGGGAGGGATTATAACCCCATTTATATGTATAAAAGCTATAGATATGATTATAGGTACAATTTTATAATATGATAAGGAGATTTAAATATGAAGTATATAAAAAGAGCATCTTTAATATTTATAATTATGACTGTTATAACTGGAGTTATATATCCGCTTACAGTAACCGCATTTGCTCAAATATTTGTGCCAAGTAAAGCAAATGGTAGTATAATTGAAGAAAACAATAAAAAAATAGGATGTAAACTTATAGGTCAAAATTTTACAAATCCAGGATATTTCTGGTCAAGACCATCAGAAACACAAAGCTACCCATATAACCCATTAGGGTCTTCTGGAAGTAATATGTCTCCAACTGGAGAAGATTTTGATAAAGTATTAAATGAAAGAATAAATTTGTATAAAAAATATGATGAAAAAAACACACAAAAAATTCCTGTAGATTTAGTAACAGCATCAGCAAGTGGACTAGATCCAGATATATCTTTAAGGGGAGCTAAATATCAAATAGATAGAGTTTCTAAATATAGCAAAGTTTCTAGAGAAAAGTTATTAAAAATTATAGATAAAAATACAAATTCCAAGGTTATAGGAACATTTGGAGAACCTACAGTAAATGTATTACAACTTAATCTAGATTTAGAAAAAATTAAATAATGGTTCTGTTAATTAGATATGATAAAAATTATTCTCGAAGAGATTAATAAACCGATAGGTTAATATTTGGTTTCAATTATTAAAAATAGGCATAGTAAACAAGCCTAACGAAATTATAAAATTTTTAG
>NZ_JAKEDR010000249.1 GCF_023653455.1 Paraclostridium ghonii | reverse complement strand
GATTTAGACTTAGAATTAATATTAGAAAATTTAGATATAGAAATTAGAAATCAATATTTAGAAAAAGTTTTTAAAAATTTAGATGAAGAAGATATAAATTTATTAGAAATTTATTATAAAAATGATATGTCATTAAAAACAACAGCAGAGGAGCTATATATTCATAAAAACACTTTACAATATAGACTAGAAAGAATTTATCAAAAATGTGGATTTAATCCTAGATGTTTTAAAGAATCTGTAGTTTTATATATAGCAATAGCTATAAGAATATCAAAATTTTATTAAAAATAAAAATCACTATATTAAAATAGTATGATTTTTAGATATGCAAAAAAATGTGTATTTTCCTAATTACCAAATAGGAGATGCACATTTTTTTTCGAAAATGGACAAAATATAAGATGTGTGTATTTTAGATAATTCACAATAATATTATTATATTATGATTTAATATAGGGGTTTTTTAGGTTTCTAAAAATGATAAAGCACTAATAAGAAACGATTTCAATGGTATGATTAACAAAAACATATTAAATAAAATTGAATTATTTGTTATACATAACATTCGATTAAAAAAGATGATTTGATATAATGAAAATATCAAAGGGAGGCGACAAAAATGAAAATAGTAATTTCAATAGATTCTTTAAAAGGAAGTTTGACTTCTATAGAAGCAGCAAATGCAATAAAAAAAGGAATTTTAAGTGTTGATGATAAATCAGATGTAGTTATAATGCCGCTTGCAGACGGAGGAGAAGGAACTGTAGAGGCTTTAGTACAAGGTATGAATGGAGAAGAGAAAATAATATCTGTAACAGGACCTATAAATGAAAAAGTAGATGCAACTTATGGAATATTAAAAGATACAAATACAGCAATAATAGAAATGGCTCAAGCATCAGGATTACCTTTAGTTACGGAACAACTTAGAAATCCTTTAAACACAACAACTTATGGAGTTGGAGAAATAATCAAAGAAGCTATAGAAAAAGGATGCAGAAATTTTATAGTTGGAATAGGCGGAAGTGCTACGAATGATTGTGGTGTGGGAATGCTTCAGGCATTAGGATTTGAGTTTTGTGATGAAAACGATAACTTGGTAGGGCTAGGAGGAAAAGTACTAAATCAAATAAAAAGTATAAAAGTAGATAACAGGATAAAAGAATTAGATGAATGTAATTTTAAGATAGCATGTGATGTGAACAATCCTTTATATGGAGAAAATGGAGCAGCATATATATATGGACCTCAAAAGGGAGCAACTGAAGAAATAGTAAGGGAATTAGACAAAGGTCTTATAAACTTTGCAGAAGTTGTAAAAAATGAATTAGGAAAAGACATAGCTCATACAGAAGGAGCAGGAGCAGCAGGTGGTCTTGGATTTGGGTTCTTAGGATTTTTAAATGCTAAATTAGAATCAGGAATAAAAATAATTTTAGATGAAATAAACTTAGAAGAAGTAGTAAAGGGTGCAGATCTTGTTATAACAGGAGAAGGAAGACTAGATAATCAAACAGCTATGGGAAAAGCACCAATAGGAGTAGCAAAGTTAGCAAAGAAACATGGGGTAAAAGTAATAGCAATAGCAGGATGTACTACACAAGATGCAGTTAAATGTAACGAAGAAGGTATAGATGCTTATTTCTCTATAGTAAATAAAGCTATGACGATAGATGAAGCTATGAACAAAGAAAATGCAACTCAAAACATGATTGAAACAACAATGCAAATCTTTAATCTTATAAAAGCGGTTAAAAATTAATTAATCAAAATCAAAAATAATAGGAGGATAAAGATGGAAGTACAAATAACAACACTAGGAGCAATACTAGGTCTTTTATTATCGATAGTACTTATAATAAAGAAATTTCATCCAGCTTACAGTTTAATACTAGGAGCTGTAGTAGGAGGATTAGTAGGTGGTGCAGGGCTTACAGGAACAGTAGATGCAATGATGACTGGAGCAAAAGATATAATGCCAGCAATACTTCGTATAGTAACATCTGGAGTTTTAGCTGGAGTATTGATAAAAACAGGAGCAGCAGCTAAAATTGCAGATCAAATTATAAAAACATTAGGAGAAAAGAGAGCATTATTTGCACTAGCATTATCAACTATGATACTAACATCAGTTGGAGTATTTGTAGACGTAGCAGTTATAACAGTAGCTCCAATAGCATTAGCTATAGCTAAAAAAATAGGATATGCACCAATGGTAATACTTTTAGCTATGATAGGTGGAGGAAAAGCAGGAAATGTAATATCTCCTAACCCAAATACTATATCAGCAGCAGAAAACTTTGGAGTAGATTTATCATCTTTAATGGCAGCAAATATAATACCAGCAATAGTAGGACTTATAGTAACAGTTATAGTAGCAAATGTTTTAAGCAAAAAAATGGAATCTAAAAAATCAAAAGATATAGAAATTGATATAGAAAATGGAACTGAAAATGTAGAATTACCATCATTTTTATCAGCGATAATAGGACCTTTAGTAGCTATAATTTTATTATCATTAAGACCAATAGCGGGAATTGCAATAGATCCACTTATAGCACTTCCAGTAGGAGGTATAGTTGGAGCATTGGCTATGGGTAAAATAAAAAATCTTAATGAATATGTAACATTTGGATTATCAAAAATGATGCCAGTTGCAATATTATTAATAGGAACTGGAACAGTGGCAGGAATAATAAAAGCATCAACATTACAACAAACAACAATAGCTATATTAAGTGCACTTAATATGCCAGCATTCTTATTAGCACCAATAGCAGGAATACTAATGTCAGCAGCAACTGCATCTACAACAGCAGGAGCAACAATAGCATCAGCAACATTTGCACCAGCTATAA
>NZ_JAKEDR010000248.1 GCF_023653455.1 Paraclostridium ghonii | reverse complement strand
ATTGTATATATAAATAGATATGAACCAAGAAAAATACTTACAGAAAGGAACTAAAAATATGAATGTATTAAGTTTAAAAGATGTTAATTATAGATATGAAGGTTCAAAAAGAGATATTTTCAACAATGTAAATATTAATTTTAAAAAAGGAAAAGTTTATGGTATAATAGGGAAATCTGGAGCTGGGAAAAGTACTTTATTATCTTTAATATCTGGACTGGACGTATGTACAAAAGGAGATGTTGTATATAATGGTGAAAGTTTAAAAGAAATTGATAAAGATATATACAGATCAAAAGATATAGGGGTCATATTTCAAGGATATAATTTACTTTTAAATGCCACTGCTAGAGAAAATATATTATTATCTATGAATATAAGTAATGTTAAAGTTAAAAACCAAAATAAATATGTAGAAGATTTATTAGAAGATGTAGGTATTTCTCCTGATAAAGCCAACAGGAAAATTTTAAATCTATCTGGAGGAGAGCAGCAAAGAATAGGTATAGCTAGAGCGCTTGCACATAATCCAGATGTAATAATTGCGGATGAACCAACGGGGAACTTAGATAGTGAAACAGAAGAAAAGATAATGAATATATTAGTATCACTAGCTCATGAACATGATAAATGTGTGATTATTGTAACTCACTCAAAAAAGGTATGTACATATCTTGATGAGATTTGGGGATTAAAATCTGGAAAATTATTGTTCATAAAGAGTGAAAATATTAAAGAGAATTAGAAAAATTGTTAATTAATAGGAGAGTATTATGAAATCATTAGATATGAAAAAAAATCCAAAAATAACACGTATATTATATATATGTGCAGCTGTAATGGCGTTGCTGATAATATTTAATATATCTGCTGCAACTTCGCAGTTAGCAGAGGCAATGTCAAAGGGGTTTAAAATAAGCGGTCAAATGGGAACAGTTATTGGTCTTTATGTAACCACTGTAACACCATATGTGTTTTATACAATAGCTTTATTTTCTTTAGGATATATTATAAAAAAACTAGAGGATTTAAAAGGGCATCAGAATATAGACATGGAAAAAGGTGAAAGCATAAGAACAAAGCAAAGAAATAATGAGAGATTACACATAGAAAAAGAAGATGAATATGATGAAATTGATGATCTATTAAAAGATTTATAAAATAAGTTTAAATATATATTGTCTCAATGCAGTCAATTTTAAAATTAAAAAGGGTATTCTTTATAAAAAAATCTTACTAATTTTAGTAAGATTTTTTGTGCTGTAAATTTAGTATATGTAGTACGGAATGACACAAAAATCTTACAAATTATAATTAAGGAACGGGCTACTTTTTATGATTAGAGTAAAATTGATTAACATTGAGTTAACAGTTGATTTATTATAATTGGGTTATATTAAAAGGTATAAAGGAGAATTTTGTATGTATATTTTAAAAAATGCATTAAGCAATTTAACAAGAAATAAAGGACGAAATATGCTAGTCGGGATTATAATGATAGCAATACTTTCGTGTACAGCAATATCTATTATTATAAATACAGCTTCTAACAAGATAATAGATGATTACAAAAGCAGATTTGGATCGGTTGTAGGTATCCAATCGAATGACGAAAAAGTGCAAGAAGGAATGCAAAACGGGAAAAACGTATTAAACGAAAGCGTTTCTAATGATATGAAAGAAAAGCTTGCTAATTCTAAATATCTTAAAGATACGGTATTTAATGCAACTTATGCTGGATATAGTGATAAAATTAAATCATTAGATCAAGATGAATATGAAAAAAACAAAGAAAATAGAGGTAGCATGTCTCCTTTTGCAGGATCTGATAATAAATCAAAAGATGCTAAAGAACCTAACTTAAGTATTTTAGGAGGACTTAGCCCAGCACAGAGAGAAGAGTTTGAAAAAGGTAGTAGGAAGATTATAGATGGTAAAAAACCAGAAAAAAATGGCGAGACTATGATAAGTGAGGACTTTGCCAAATTAAACAATTTAAAAGTTGGAGATAGTTTCCAAGTTAAAAACCCTAATGATCCTGAAAAAACTACTCCATTAGAACTAAAAGTATCAGGTATATATCGCGATGGAGTAAAGAGTCAAAATCTTGGATTCAAGATGCCTATGCTTAATAGAAAAAATGATATCATCACAACTTTTGACACTTTAAAAGAATATAATGAAAAATCAAAAAAAGATAAAGATTTAATTGATATTGAAGCAAAATACATATTAAAGGACCCAGATTCACTAGATGCTTTTAATAAAGAGGCACATGAAAAGGGGTTAAGTGATTTATGGGAAATAGCAACAGATGCTCAAACTTATGATACAATGGTTAAGCCTATAGAAGGATTAAAAGGCATTTCAAAGCTATTTATGTTTTTAGTATTAGGTTTTGGTGGAAGTATATTAATTTTAATTTCAATTTTAAGTATTCGTGAAAGGAAATATGAAATTGGAGTTTTAAGAGCTATGGGTATGAAAAAAGGTAAAGTAGCTTTAGGATTAATATATGAAACATTATTTATGGTAGGAATTTCATTAAGTATAGGTTTAGGAATTGGTGGTTTATGTGCACAACCTATTACAAATATACTTTTAAAAGGGCAAATAGATGCTCAAAAGGAAACTGCATCAAATACAGTTGTGTTTGGCATGGGGGCTCCAAGTTCTTCGCCTCCAATAGAAAAATTGAATGTAAATTTAAGTGTAGAAGCTATGGTAGCAATTACTTTAGTAGCGTTATTAATTGCAGTAATATCTGTTAGTATAGGTATTGTATATATAAATAGATATGAACCAAGAAAAATACTTACAGAAAGGAACTAAAAATATGAATGTATTAAGTTTAAAAGATGTTAATTATAGATATGAAGGTTCAAAAA
>NZ_JAKEDR010000247.1 GCF_023653455.1 Paraclostridium ghonii | reverse complement strand
CATATTATTGCATATCACATCAAAAAAATTGTTTTCCTGAAATTTTTTTGATATAATTTAATTAATATTTAAAATCATCGCAAAATTCTAAATATTAATTAAATTACATCAAGTCATATTAAAATTTTATAAGAAAAGGAGGATTTTTATGAGGCGCTTTTTTCAAAATCCTTATAACATCTTGATTACAATGTTATTTATGTTACTAACAACTTCAATTTTAACAGCTTCTAGTATAAATGAAATAACTTCTGGAATGGTACAAATAGTAAAATTCCCAGATATACTAGTAACTGATTATATAGAAGTAGCTGGTATTTCTTCTGCATTTTTTAACTCTTTTATCATGGGAGTATTTTGTTTGCTACTAATAAAATTAACTAAACATCAACTAGATGAAAAAACAATTATGATTATTTGGTTAGTTTGCGGTTTTTCTTTTTTCGGAAAGAACTTATGTAACTCAATGCCAATAGTGTTTGGAGGTTACGTTTATTCTAAATTTAATAAAGAAGATTTCGGAAATAATTTAATATATACATTGCTAGGTACAGGTCTTTCTCCTATTGTTAGCCAAGTTTACTTTCAAAATGATAAATTTCAAATTTTAGGTGTATTTTCAGGAATAATAGTAGGTATTATTATCGGATTTTCAATCATTCCTATTTCTAAAAGTACTGCTAAGTTTCAAGGAAAATATAATTTATACAACTCTGGATTTGCAGGTGGATTATTGGCTTCATTAGTAATGGGTATATTTAGAGCTATAGGAATTAATTTTGAGGCAGTTAATCTTTGGAGTAGCGGAAACAATAAAATCATTTTCCCATTTTTAATTATCTTATCATTATTTTTAATAATAGCAGGTATTTTATCCGGAGAATGTAAGAGTAATCAATGTCGTATAGATAAAATCAAAACATTTAAAAATAGCATGTCAGATAAAAATGGACATATACATGCTTCTTACAATGAGGTAAAAGACCATGTATACCTTAATATGGGTATTCTAGGATTATTCTCTAGTATACTAATGTTACTTTTAAATGTAGAGCTGTCAGGGCCTGTTATAGGAGGTATTTTTACTATAATTGGATTTGGATGTTGTGGAAAGCATTTAAAAAGCATAGTTCCTGTGATGGTAGGAGCTACTTTTGTAGGATTCTTCTCTATATATGGACTATCTGATCCTATCGTAGTAATATGCATATTATTTTCTACATGCTTAGCCCCTATCGCAACAAATTATGGAGTTATATGGGGAACCATAGCTGGATCTCTTCATATGACATTCGTTATGAATACAGGATTTATGCATGGTGGCATGAATTTATACAACAATGGACTTGCTGGAGGATTTGTTGTTATAGTATTAATTCCGATAATAGAATCCTTTAACCAACATATAACTAATAAAAATCTAAAAACTTAATATAAAACAAAAAAAGTTAACGATATAAAATAGTCATCCCTTAATATAACTATTTTATATCGTTAGCTCTTATATATTATATTTATTAAATTTCAGAATCCTTCTTATTTTTTGATGGTATAAAACTTCCAATTATACCTCCAATTATAACTGGTAATACCCAGTTAAATCCTAATTTATGGAAAGGTAGATTATTTACAAATGGTACATTAACACCCTTACTACTTATAACGGTAAGGATAGTTACTATTAAAGCTACATATGTTGCCCCTTTAAATGCATTGTCATTTTTAATTTTGTTATTAAATAGTGTCATTAATACTAATACTATTGTAGCTGGATAAATAACTGCTAATATTGGTGCTGCAAATTTTATTATTGTACTAACTCCAAAGTTTGCTACTACTGCGCTAAATATACATACTCCAATTACTATAGTTTCATATTTAACCTTTCCATTGGATAATTTAGCAAAATATTGAGCTGTAGCTGAAACAAGACCTATAGATGTTGTTAAACAAGCTAATGCTACAATTATAGCCAGAACTATTTTACCAGGTTTACCCAATAGTTGTTCTGTTATATTAACTATTAATGCTGTTTGATTTATATCACTTGGATTTACTCCTTGGAATTGATGAGCAACTGAAGAGCCTAGGTAAGTAAGTCCTCCATAAACTATAACTAAAGCTATCCCTGCAACAAAACCTGCATATAAAGTTAATTTTATTTTTTGTGATTCTTCAGTATAACCTTTTTGAATAAGTGACAGTATTATTACTGCAGATAAAGCTATCCCTCCTAAGGCGTCCATTGTTTGATATCCTTGACCAATTCCTTCTGCAAACACTGTATCTATTCTAGCTGGTTGATTTAAGTCTCCAAGTGGAGATACAATTCCCATTATAATTAAGAATATTAATGCTATTAATAGTGCTGGTGTTAAGTATTTACCTATGATGTCTACAACTTTAGATGGCTTTATTGTAAGTACAAGTGTTACTCCAAAAAATATTACAGAAAATAATACTGGGCTAAATCCTGGAAAAATAGGTTTCATACCCATTTCAAATGTTGTTGCTCCTGTTCTAGGTATTGCTAAAAGTGGCCCTAAGCAAATCATAATTGCTGTTGCTAAAATTATAGATAATTTTTTACCACTTCTTGATAAAACCTTACTTATATCTCCATCACATTTAGCAGCTGCTAATATCGCTAATAAAGCTAATCCTACATCGGCTATAATAAATCCACTGAAACCTAATATCCAGTGTTCACCTGATACAACTCCTAAATATGGTGGAAATATTAAATTCCCTGCCCCAAAGAACATAGCAAACAATGCAAATCCTACAACTATGGTATCTAAATATTGTTTTTTCATAAAAAACCCCCTGGATTAATTTTATAGGTACTACTTAATTATTAAATTAATTAATTATATGTAAATCTTTCTAAATAAATCAACAATTCTGAAAAATTTAACATGTTTTTAGCATTCTATATATATGTTAAATTTATGTAAAATTTTATAAAGAGTTTTTTACATGTTTATATGACTTATATTTAATTAAATTTTTATG
>NZ_JAKEDR010000246.1 GCF_023653455.1 Paraclostridium ghonii | reverse complement strand
GTAATAAAGATAGTAAAGGAGGTTTTAATAAGTTGGTTAATTTTAAAAATACCGTATGATATTATATATATATATAAATAATAAAGTGGGGTATAAATAATGAAATTTAATATTTTAGTTGTAGAAGATGAACAAGATATAGCCTATGCTATAAAAGCGTACTTAAACAATCAAGGGTATACTGTCTTTGTTGCAAATAATGGTATAGAGGGTTTGGAGGTACTAGGAAAAGAGGAAATACATTTAAGTATAGTAGATATAATGATGCCTAAAATGGATGGTATAGAATTTACCATGAGATTAAGAGAAACTTATGATTTTCCAGTTATTATGCTATCAGCAAAGTCTGAAGAAATAGATAAAATAACTGGATTAAATATAGGTGCAGATGATTATATTACAAAGCCTTTTAGACCTTTAGAACTTTTAGCAAGAGTAAATTCTCAGCTTAGAAGATATAGAAAGTTTTTAAGTATGGTTGAAAAAAATGTAATAAATGAAAATGTATATACTATAGGGGGATTAGAATTAAATACGTACAATAAAGAAGTTAGTGTTGATGGAAATGTTATAAAAACAACTCCTATAGAATTTAAAATACTTACTTTGCTTATTAGAAATCCAGGAAGAGTATTTTCTGCAGATGAGATATATGAAAAAGTATGGAAAGATAGAGCTGTAAATACAGATACAATTATGGTTCATGTAAGAAATATAAGAGAAAAAATAGAAATGAATCCTAAAAATCCAAAATATTTGAAGGTGGTGTGGGGAGTTGGATACAAAATTGAAAAACAATAAATTATATATAAGATTAATAATAGCAACTACAATATTAATAGCATCAATAGGAATGGTATTATCTTATCAAAGTATAAAAAAGTACAGTAATAATTTTACATATAACATATATGAAGATGATGATTTTGGAAAAAAATTAGTAGAATCTACATATGGGCTTTACTATAAAATTTATGATGAAAATAATGAAAAAATAAGACCCGTACAACTTATGCTATATTTAAAACCTGGAGTGGATTCTGAATATACTTCAGAAAAAGCAGAAATTAGGGATGGTTTTGATGATGATATAAATAGTTATATTGAAAATTTAAATAGAGATTTAAAAAATTTAGATTACTACGTTATAGATAAATCTAAAAATTTAACAAAACAAAGTTCTAGTGGGAATTTAAATGAAATAGATAGTACTAATAAAAATGTTCAAGAAAGCTTAAAAAGTAAATATGATTTTTATATATCAATTGACTTTGATGATAAAGGTAACATGAAAATTGATAAAGTTCATGGAGCTGATGAAAAAAATATTGAACTAAATATAAATGATAATAAACAATCATCTTTATATTTAGGCGAAGATGTTTATGAATTAGAACCTATAAAAAATATGAAATTTGCATATGGGGTTCCTAAGGATTTAAAATATATGGACAATATAGCTCATAAAAAATTAAATGAAAAAGAGAACTCTTATACTTGGGCTTCTAGATTTTTTATAAATGTAGCTATGATATTTGTTGCTTTAGCTGCGATACTTATTCCGTATAAGGAAGTAAAGGAATTAAAATTATTTAATAAACTGGTTAAAATACCAGTTGAGATAGTGGTGTTTTTAATTTATCTTGTATATGTTTTTACATATTGGGGTTCATATAGACTTATAATTAAAACTGTGAATAATGAAGCTATAATGAGCTTTATACAATTGACGAAAGATACAAATAATATAATAAACTATTTAGTTAGTTTAACTTATTGGTCAGTAGTGTTTTTAATAATATTTACAGGAGTTACAATGTTAAAACATATTATAAAGACTAGACATACGACATATTTAAAAAATCATTCGCTGATTTATAAAAGTCTAAATTATATAAATATAAAATTTAAAAATGCTAAAGCGTGGATGTTTGACATAGAACTAGGAAAGGATAACAAGAAAAAGATAGTATCGATATTACTTATAAATTTAATTGTAGTAAGCTTAATATCTTGTACATGGTACTTTGGACTAATGATAGTTCCAATTTACACTATAGTTTTATATTTTATAATAAAGAAGAAATATATTGATATAAACAATGATTATAATAAATTACTAGATATAACAAAAGACATAGCAAGTGGAAATTTAGATAGAGAGTTAAATTCTGATTTAGGTACATTTAATATGTTAAAAAATCAGATACAAAATATTCAAATTGGATTTAAAAAAGCTGTAGAGGAAGAAGTTAAAAGTCAAAAAATGAAGACTGAATTAATTTCTAACGTTAGTCATGACTTAAAAACTCCTTTAACATCTATAATAACATATGTTGATTTATTAAAGGATGAAAGTTTAACGTATGAAAAGCGAAGAATTTATATAGATACGCTAGATAGAAAATCTGAAAGATTGAGAGTTTTAATAGAAGATTTATTTGAGGTTAGCAAAGTTAATAGTGGTAATGTAAGCTTAAATATTATTGATGTAGATGTAGTTTCTTTAATGAAACAAACTTTACTTGAAGTAGATGATAAAATGAGAGCTTCAAATTTAAATATAAGGACTAATTTTCCAGATGAAAAATTGATATTACAATTAGATAGTCAAAGAATGTTTAGGGTATTTGAGAACCTGTTAATAAACATAAGTAAATATGCAATGGATTCTTCTAGAGTTTATATTGATATATTAAATGAAGAAGAAGTTGTCAATATAAGCTTTAAAAATATGACAGCTGAAGAAATTGACTTTAATGTAGAGGATTTAGTTGAGAGATTTGTAAGAGGAGATAAATCTAGAAATACAGAAGGTAGTGGATTAGGGCTTGCAATAGCGAAAAGTTTTGTTGAACTTCAAGGTGGAACATTTAATGTCAGTACCGATGGAGATTTATTCAAGGTTGTTATAACTTTAAAAAAATAAATTTAAATTGTCTTTAGGTAAAAAATATATAGATATATAAAATTTAAAAATAATAATTACATTAAGTGAATTTTATACAAAAGGGAGCTGTAAATC
>NZ_JAKEDR010000245.1 GCF_023653455.1 Paraclostridium ghonii | reverse complement strand
GTGTTTGTAAATACATCTACTTGGTCACTTTTTATGTGGGAAGATATGCTTGGAATAAAGACAGATTTAAGCTTATCTAATAGTGAAAGACGAGAGAATATAATAGGTAAAATTAGAGGCGGTAAGGTTTGTAATAAAGCCAATTTAAAGGAGCTATGTAAGGCTTACGGTAGTGGAAATGTAGACGTTATAGAAATATTTGACGAATATTCATTCATAATTAAGTTTATCGACGAAACGTCACCAAGCAATATAAAGGGTTTAGAAAAGGCTATAAATGAAATGAAACCTGCACATTTAAGTTTTAGTTTTGAATATCTGTACAATATTTGGCGTCAGTACAAAAGTACTCCTTGGGTAGACCTTAAAGTCAAGACTTGGGGAGAAGTAAAAGCAGGTTCGTTCTCTGAAGAGCCTACTATATGCGGTAGAGTTCTTTGTGGCGATGAAACTATCTGTGGGAAAATATAGGAGGTGATTGAATGCCAACACAAACAACTAATTTAAAATTAACTAAGCTTTCATATACCGATGCGGCTGATATTGCAGTTATAAGTAACAACATGGATATTATAGATACAGAAGTAAATAAAAAGGCTGATAAAGGTCATAAGCATAGTATGAGTGATATACAAGGACTTAGCTTAGAAGCTAAAAAAGTAACTATAGAGGATTCATTAGGAGTATTTGATTCTACTAATGTAGAGGGTGCTTTAAGTGAGCTTTTTCAATCTGTCAGTAACGGTAAATCTAGCGTAGCCAAAGCTATTACTGACAAAGGCATTCCGGCTAGTGCTAACGATGATTTTACAACTTTAGCAAATAAGATATCTCAGATAATTGCGGAACTTTTAAATATTCCGTTTCCTAATTTTAGTGTAAATGTAGGTTCTATAGATGCAACTTTTGATACGTTAGATAGTACTTTTAAAGAGTTTAGAATACAAGGGCAAGCGTGGCAAACAAGCAATATATTTAGAGGGTTAATGGGTAACACAAGCTACAGTTTTGAAGCGAAATACGGAGGGAATCGAGTGTCTAAGTTATCTTTGATTACACCAAAAGCAAATCAATCTCAACCAAGTAAGCCAGTTGCTAGTAATATCGATGGGGAATCTGTTACAATTACAGCCCCTACAGGGTGTCGAATTAGATTCTTAGGAAGTAATTTTGATTCTCCTAGAACATTTACAGGGTTAGATCCTAACACAGTATATGAATTTACAACGTATAAACCTGCGACTGAACAATTAAACGATTCTCCAAATAGTGATGTATTGAGAGTTCAAACGCTTAATAGTCATCATCTATTCAAAGATGGAGTAGGCGAACTTGACAGTTTAATGAAATGGGACTTCCCAGACGCACCAGATGGGACTATGGAAATTAGAAATGGTGTTATTAGGCTTAAATCGGCAAACGCTGAAAGAGCTAGTTTCCCACTTATAGACTTGATAGATACTAGAAAATACTCTCGTATAGTTTTTGTAGTTAAAAAAGTCATGAATTGTCCTATAGGTGGTTTTTCAGAATTCGGCGAAATTACAGTTAATAATCACGTAAATTTTATAGAAGATTGCGATAACAAAATTGTTGAGTTTGATGTTTCTTCTTTTGCTAAAAGCAAAATAGAATTAGCAATATGCAATAAATTTCATGATGCTAATAAACCGAAGCCGATAATGGAAATTTCAGAAATTTATCTATCTAACTAGGGGGGTGATTAATTGATAAAGTATATAAAGACGTTGTGGGAGAACACAATAACTCCCGTAAATGGGAAAAATTTAAATAAGATAGAAGATGCCTTGGAGTATTTATATGACCTTATAAGGAATGTTCCGAATGAAGAGAATGTAAGAATTGCAAATGAAAAACAAAGACAGACTAATGAAACAACTAGATCAAACGATGAAATAAAAAGAAATGCTAATTTTGATGCTAAGATTAAAGATGTAGATAAAGCAATAAATGCTTCAAATGAGAACATAAAACAAGTTAACAATAAGTTTGAAAGTATTTCAGCGAGCAAGCAACAAGATGCAGAGGTCATAATTGCTAGAGATGGAGAGATTAGTTTAAACGCTAGGCTTGATAGAGATTTATATATAGACGATGTGCCTCTTAAGCAAAGGGTTTTAGATTTAGAAGGACTTAAGGAGATGCAAGACTTCGAGTATGAAACAGACAAAGGAAATTTAGTTTGTAAGGACACTAAAAACGGAGTAGTTAATGATTTAAAGTTGCATGGAAAGAGTTTAATTAATATAGCTCCTAAGATAATCAATAGGATAACTTTAAATAAAGATAAAAGAATTAGTGATCTTAAATTAAACAAAGTTGTTCCAGCAAACACAGAATTTACAGTAGGTATTAATGTAGCAGGCAAGAAAGCACCTCTAAATGGATTACTAATTAGTTTTTGTTGTACAGATGGAACTTATATGTATGATACACTTACGACTGGAGTATATAGTCAATTTAAAGTTTTTAAACTTAACAAAGAAATAGAATCAATAAGTCTTTATTTACACTTGGATGAATTAGCATCCGATAATACAGCGTATATAACTTTCGATAGTTTATTAGTTTGCGAAGGTGTAATAAATGAATACTTTGAAGGAATAGTAAGTGTTGGAAATGACAATCAAATAGAAGTTTCAAGTGTTAAAAGTGATGGTAATTTATTTGATACAGAAGGATTGCAATATGGAACATATAATGGAAAAGCAACTGCCGGTACTTATTACAATGATGTTTACACGATAAAAGACACCCCCTATAATAGATTTATAGGGAAGCCTATTAGAGTTCCTAATAATTCAAATCTATATTTTAAATGCGGAGATTATCAAATTGCTAGAGCCTTTTTTGATAAAGATTTAAAATATGTGAGAGATGAATCATGGCAATCTAGTAACATTCCAATTCAAACAAAAGAAAATGAATATTATATTTCTTCATATATAAGAAAAGTGGGGGACACGATACTAACTAATGATGACAAAGAATTTATTGAAAACAATGCCATAATTGAAGTTACTAA
>NZ_JAKEDR010000244.1 GCF_023653455.1 Paraclostridium ghonii | reverse complement strand
GTTAAAAACATAATATATGATATATAATAAAAAGTGGACTAAATCAAAAGAGAGGGACTTGGATGTTAAAAAAAGACGAATTTTTAAAAACCTACCAGATAACAGAGGAAGAACTTATAAAAAATCAAATAGATTGGAATGAAATAGAATATATATATGAAGATTTTATGACACATCGAAAAAGTTATGAAACACAAGCGGAGTTAATCGCTACTATATTAAGAAGTCACCCAAAAGTTCATTCAGTAAAAACTAGAGTAAAAGATCCAGAACATTTAATTGAGAAAATTATAAGAAAATCAGAAAATAGAAGAATCAAGTACGGAAATGATTTTAAATTTACAGTAAATAACTATAAAAATGAGATAACAGATTTATTAGGAATAAGAGTAATACATATATTTAAAGAGGATTGGGAAGAGATAAATACTTTTATAACTAGAATGTGGAAAGTGTTAGAAATTGTTTCTAATGTTCGTGAAGGGGACAATACTAAGAAATTTGAAGAATTAGGGATAGAAGTTTGTTCAAGATTATCTGGATATAGATCGGTTCATTATATAATAGAGTCGTACCCTACAACTCAAAAAATAATTGCAGAAATACAAGTAAGAACTATATTTGAAGAAGGATATGGAGAGATTGACCATCAACTTAGATATTCACATAAACAAATTCCTGAAGTTTTAGCACAAAACTTGATGTTGTTGAATAGAATAGCAGGCAGTTCAGATGAAATGGCATCTTTAATAAATGTGTTAAACAAAAGCATAGAAGATGTTAAAATAGAATATGAAGAAAAATTAAAGAAAAAAGATAAAGAAATAGAACAACTAAAAAAACTGATAAAATAAAAAGAATAAATGATAAAAATATAAATATATAAAAATATAGTATTTATGATATTATATATTAAATAAGAGTATATAAATATGAATGGAGATGTGTATATATGGGATTTTTTAAAAGATTAAAAAATGTTGTAGAAGCTAAAGCAAATAAAGCTATAGAAAAGCATGAAGACCCAATAGAAATGTTAGAATTATCAATAACTAAAAAAGAAAAATTACTTCAAGATGCAAAAAAACAATGTGCAAACTTTATAGCATCAGTAGATAATATAAGAAATGAGAAAAAATCATTAGAAGAGAAAATAGAAAAATATGAGCAAGCTACAAAAGCGGCTCTATTAAAAGAAGATAATGAGAAAGCTCAAAGCTTTGTAAAACAAAAATTAGAAATGCAAGAAAAGTTAAATCAAACTATATCTAGAATAGAATCTCAAGACAAAAAAATACAAGAAATAAAGTTTAAGATAGAAGAACTAGAACTTGAAATATCTAAGATGAAGTCTAAAAAGCAAGAGCTAGCTACAAGACTTGACGTTGCAGAAATAAACAATGAAATAAATGAAACATTAGCTGGATTAGGTGATGATCATGGCATAAATTTAGAGGAACTTGAAAAGAAAGTTCAAGAAAAAGAAAGTTATGGTAAAGCAGTAGAGTCTATGAAAACAAAAAGTGAAGATGATATGCTTGATGAGTATATAAGTAATTCACCAGTAGTCGATTCTAAAGTTGAAGATGAATTAGAGAGAATAAAAAGAGAAATAGATAAATAGTATACTACTGAAGGTAGATGGTCAAAGGCTATCTACCTTATTTTTACGCTTAAGGAAATTACACTTAATAAATTTATCAGACGTGATTGCTCAAGCGAAGCGAAATTTTTATTAGGAGGGATAATATGGAAGAAAGAATTTTAAGTGAGAAGAAAAAATACGATAAAATGTATACAGATTTAGTATTTGCTGTAAATGATTTAAAGCAAATACTAACTAATGAAGAATTAAATAAAAGAGTTTTTATAAGGAAAGTAGATGATTTATCAGATTATATAGCTTTTTTAAATGAGCTAGAAAAACAAGATAATAATGGTGATAAGGCGATATTTGCTAAAATATTTAAAAAGAAAGTTGATATTGAAACTGAAATACAATCTTATTTAACTAGAGATAAAAGACAATCTATAAATAAGTTAGATAGATGCAAAATGTGTAAGTGTATAAATTGTGTAAGTGAGTGTCCTTTTAATCGATGTATAAACTGTAGAGAATTAGAGTACACATATGAATGCGATAAAGAAAAGTTTGTTTTTACAAAATCTACAGATATAGTAACTCTATATAGTGGAGATGAAGATTTTAAATTTGATGTAAGGGGATATTTAATAGAAAAACAAGAGGATGAATCGTTAAGTAGATATGTATATTTAGTAGATAGTAAAGATAAAGATAATCAACAACTATTAGAATATTTTAAGTTTAAAGGTGAAGAAAGTTATGACTCTGTGATAAATGGAGATGACACATATAATTTAGACCGACTATATAATAAGTTCATAGAAATGGGGTTAAATGTATAATGAATAAATTTAAAAAAAATATAACTCTATTCCTAACTGTATTTATATTTGCTATAACATGTGCATTTACTTTTTCAATAGAAAATTCATATGCAGCTTCAAATGGTAATAGTTCATCTAAAATTGAATATCAAGTAGCAAAAGGCAGTTTTAAATCAAGTTCACGTAGCTTTAAACCTAGTTCGGGAAGTAGTTTTAAGCCTAGCTCAAGCTCTAGTAAATCAAGTAGTAGTTATACAAAACAAAAGCCAAGTACAACAAAGCCAGATTCAGGAAGTTTTAGTACAAAACCAAAACCGGAGACCACAATAAATGAAGGATCAAGTGGAAAGAATTCTAGTGGTAGAACAACAAAACCAGATTCAGGAAGTTTTAGTACAAAACCAAATACAAATTCTAAGTCGAATGAAAATGATAGCTCAAAGTCTAATAACAAAAAGTATGATGATTATGGAGGATCTAGCAGAAAAACATATATACCACATACTTATGGAAGGGGATTTTTTGGATTTGGAGGATATAATCCATTTAGATATATGGGATATAGAATGGGAATAAGTCCACTTATAACAGATATAGTTATGGTTATAACTATATCAATCGTTTTATACATTATAATAGAC
>NZ_JAKEDR010000243.1 GCF_023653455.1 Paraclostridium ghonii | reverse complement strand
ATTAAGAGAGTATAATAATGGAGATTTTATTTTAAATGCAAATAGTTTTTCTAATGAAAATAGTGCTATAAAAAAAGAACAAATAAATGAAATAAAAGCAATAGATGGAATACAAGAAGTTAAAATAGCAAGTATTTTACAAACAAGAATGGATATACCAAAAGATAAATTTAATGATTTAAGTTACTATAAGTATCAAGATGAAAATAGTAAAAAATTACGAAATGGACATGAACTTTTAGAAAATAAAGAAAAAAATACATATACAATTAAGCAACAAATAAAAGGCTATAATGATGAAATGATAAAGTCATTAAATGATTATGTGGTAAGTGGGAAAATAGATATAAATAAAATGAAAAATAACAACGAAGTTGTATTATATATTCCTCATACACAACGAAAATATGGACAAAGTGATGTTGTTGTAGGTGGAGGTAAACCTGTTGTAGATATAAAGGTTGGAGATACTGTAAAGGTAAAATATCCAAAAACTAAAATGAAAAGTATAGAGGATAAAGATAAATACTGGGGTATGGAAGATGGAGATAACTATGATTATAACTACTATGAATTTAAAGTTGGAGCAATAGTTGATTATCCGTTTGCAGATGACTTTCTTTATGCATGGGAAAGTGGAGTCGATATTATAACAAGTGATGAATATATGGAAAAGACTACAGGTATAAATACATACAACTTAGTTTATGCAAATATTAAAGATGGAGCAAATTACGAAGAAATTAACAAAAAACTAGGAAAGATAGGTAGTAAAACTGCTGGGACAACAACAAAATGTATGATAAAAGAAAAAGAAACTCATGAACAATCATTAAAACAACAAAATATGTACACGTATGGCATTATAGCAGTTATATTTATCATAAGTATGTTTAATATAATAAATAATGTCAGCTATAATATAACATCAAGAACTAGTGAATTTGGAATGTTAAGAGCAGTAGGAATATCAAATGAAGATTTAAAAAAAATGATAGTATATGAAGGACTCTTATATGGGGTACTTTCTAGTGTAGCTGTAATAGTAATTGGAATACTAATGCAAATTAGGATATATAATACTTGGGGATTTGAAGATGTAGGATTAGAATTTGAAATTGCTTACATGGATTATATATTAATAAGTGTTGCAAATATATTAATAGGGTTGTTCGCAACATATATACCTTCAAGAAAAATAAAAGAAAGCAATATAGTAGAATCTATAAATATAGTGGAATAGGGTGAATATTATGGTAATATTTGAAACAATAAATTTAGGTAAAATATATGGGAAAAAAGAAACAGCAGTACATGCATTAGATGATGCGAATTTAAAAATAAATAAAGGGGAGTTTGTGGCAATAGTAGGGCCTAGTGGAAGTGGTAAAAGTACATTCCTACATTTAGTTGGAGGATTAGAACGACCAAGTAATGGAACTATAAAAGTAGATGGAAAAGATATATGTTGTTTAAGTGATAAAGAGTTAGCAAAATATAGAAGACAAAAAGTTGGGTTTGTATTTCAACAATATAATTTAATACCTGTACTTAATGTAGCTGAAAATATAGAATTACCAGTAAAACTAGATAACAGAAATGTTGATAAAGATTATATTAATGAATTAATGGAATTATTGGGAATTAGTGATAGGAAAAATCACCTTCCAAGCCAATTATCAGGAGGTCAACAACAAAGAGTAGCAATAGCTCGTGCATTATCAGCAAAACCTAGTATAATACTTGCAGATGAACCAACAGGAAACTTAGACACTAAAACTACTGAAGAAGTTATAAATCTTCTTAAAACATCTATAAAAAAATATAATCAAACTCTTATAATGATAACTCATAATGAAAATATAGCTAAAAAAGCAGACAGAGTAATTTCTATAGTAGATGGAAAGTTAAACGAAAAAAATCCTGTAAGTATTTAAAATAAAAGATTTATAAAAATATAATAAATTTTAATTAGATGCCTTGGAATAGTAAAAAACTATTTCAGGGCTATTTTTATGCAAAATAAAATGCAAATATGACTGATTTAATGAAGAAACATAATATATTATTTCTTGGTTTTTGATTAACGTATGAAGTTGGTGACGAAATAAAGGGGTTCTCATACATAGTCGTTCAAGTTAGTAGATTTTGTTTGGAAATTTATAGAAATAACATATAAAGGATTTCCACAGCATAAATCTAATTGTATATATACATTAAAAATTTATATTTCACAATATGTATACTTTGAAGAAATTCAAAAGGGAGTTGAAAAACGAAGTGTTAGAATCTATAAGAGATAAAGATATCATTACAGATAGACTAATACTAAGGAAATTCAATGTAGATGATGCTAGAGATATGTTTAAAAATTGGGCATCTGATAGTGAAGTCACTAAGTTTTTACAATGGGAACCACACATAAATGAAGAATTTACAAAATCAGTTATTGAGACTTGGGTTAGAGAATATGAAACTGAAATTTCGTATCACTGGGCGATTGAATTTAAAGAAACAAAAGAGGTGATTGGGGAAATATATATATTTAATATAAAGCATAAAAGAGGTTGTTGTGAAATTGGAACATGTATAAGTAGGCGGTTTTGGAATAACGGCATTTCTACAGAAGCAATAACTTCAATTATAAATTGTATATTTAAAGAAACACAGTTAAACAGAATTATTGCTATGCATGATATTGAAAATATTGCATCTAAAAAGGTAATATTGAAAAGTAAAATGAAATATGAAGGAGCGTTTGAATGTAAAACAAAATTAGCTATATATTCTATATCAAAGAAAAATAGTAAAAATTATTTGTAAAAAAATTAGGAATTATATTATTTATTTTATTATAAACATGGATATTAGGATAAAATATACCAAATAATATTAAAATTAATACAGATTATTGAATTATATATTAAAGAAATATTGTATATACAAATTTAATATATAATTCAATAAAATTTAAATTAATCAGTATAGCCAGTGAGTTCTTTATGATTTCTTAGAGCTCCAATAGAAGAAATGACTGTTAAAATTAAATAAAACAATCCATAATTACTATCACAAAAAATACTATATATACT
>NZ_JAKEDR010000242.1 GCF_023653455.1 Paraclostridium ghonii | reverse complement strand
TAAATAGATAATAATAAAAAAACGGGAAATAATATAGAAATAGAGGATGTAAAACAAAGTTAAAAGATTTAGCAAGTTATACAATAATGTAATTATTTAATGAAATTATGAATTCTGTTTTTATAAACTTAAGATTTCGTAAGAAATTTTAAAAATTATTGTAAACTCTATCTTCTACAATAAAATTACGATATTAGAAAGGATGTAGAAGATATGAAAAAAGGATTTAAAAAAAGTTTAATCTTCATAATGATAATTTGTGGTTTTTGTTATATGTTAAAAAGTATACAACTAGAGTTAGGAAATTCAAGCACTTCAGGAGTTGATACCAGCTTAGTTGATAAAACTAATCCAGCAAAAGAAAGTAATATCAATGTAAATCCAGAACGACTGTTAGTAAATAGAGAACATGGTTTAAGCAAAAAATATATACCAGAAAATTTAAGGATACCAAATATACCATTTACAGCTGAAGTTTATGATGAAGAAAAATATGTAGCAGAAATTATTTTAAAACCACTAGAAGAATTAATAGATACAGCTAAAAAAGAAGGGATAATATTATTTGGGAATTCAGGTTATAGATCTTATAAATTACAAAAAAATACTTATGATAAAAGGGTAAAATCTAAAGGAAAGGAGCTTGCAGATGCATATGTAGCTAAACCGGGATTTAGTGAGCATCAAACAGGATTATGTATTGATGTTACTAATAAAGATAGATATTTTGTGGAGGGAACAAAAGAAGCAGATTGGCTTGAAAAAAATGCTTACAGATTTGGATTCATTATAAGATATCCTAAAGGGAAGGAACGTATAACAAATATAAATCATGAACCTTGGCATATTAGGTATGTTGGAAAAGACGCTGCTAAATATATATATGATGAGAAAATTACCTTAGAAGAATACCTAGGTAATTAATCGTATAAGTTGGAGGAAAATATGAACAATAATATTCTTGTAGTAGACGATGAAAAAGAAATAAGAAACTTATTGGAAATAAATCTTATAAGTGAAGGATATAATGTATTTAAGGCAAACTGTGGAAAAGAAGCCTTGGAAATACTAGAAAGAGAAGAAGTAAATCTAATGGTTTTAGATGTAATGATGCCAGATATGGATGGTTTAGAAGTTTGCAAAAGAGTTAGAGAAAAGTATAGTATACCAATTCTTATGCTAAGTGCAAAAGTAGAGGATATGGATAGGATACAAGGTATTATGACTGGAGCAGATGATTATTTATGTAAACCTTTTAATCATTTAGAGCTTACGGTTAGAATAAGAGCTTTACTTAGAAGAACATATTTTTTAAATAGTAAAATTCAAAGTTCCGAGGATGTAATACGGATTGAAGCTATGATTATAGATAAGAAGCAACACAAGGTAACAATAGATAATAAGGAAGTAGACTTAACAGCAAGAGAATTTGAAATTTTATATTTATTAGCTAACAATAGAGGCAGAGTTTTTAGCGCAGAAGAAATTTTTGAAAAGGTATGGAAAGAAAAATATTACCAATCTAACAATACTGTTATGGCACATATGAGCAGACTTAGGGATAAGATAGAAAAATATATGGAAGGTAGTAGATTAATTCATACTGTATGGGGAGTTGGTTATAAAATTGAAAAATAATAGATTACATAAATACTATTTAACATCGTTAGTTGATATATTAATCGCTTTAGTACTAAGTTATACAACAGTAATTATAAGTAAAAAAATATTAGGTTATTTAGTTGCATACACTACGACTATCTTTTATTGGGGTAGGGATTTTTGGAAATTATGCGATAAAGTCAATCGTGCAATCTTTTTAGGATCAATGGATATAATTGTTGGGTCAGTTTTATTTTTAGTATTTTACTTGATTGTAACATATAAAAAAAACAAGAGTTTAATGTCTATTATAGATGAAACTGAAATGATGGCTAATGGTGACTTAGATAGAGTTATAAAAGTTGAGTCAAAAGGTAATATTAAAAATTTAGCAGAAAATATAAATAATATATCAAAGAAACTTAGAGATAGAACGATAACAGAAAGAAATGCACAAAAAACAAAGAATGATTTGATAACAAATGTTGCTCATGATTTAAGAACTCCATTAACTTCAGTAATAGGTTATTTAGAACTTATTGATACTGATAAATATAAAGATGAGATAGAACTTAGATATTATATTAATATAGCATACGAAAAATCTAAGGGGTTAAATTTGCTTATAAATGATTTGTTTGAACTTACTAAAATGCAAAATAAAACTATCAATCTAGATAAAGCGGATATTAATTTAGTAGAATTATTAGGGCAAGTGGTTGCTTATTTTGAATACCAGTTTAAGGATGCTAATGTGGAATCAAGAATTAATTTTTTAAATGATAAGTTAATAGTAAATGCAGATGGAGAAAAATTAGTTAGAGTATTTGAAAATTTACTATCAAATGCAATTAAGTATGGGAAAGATGGGCATTATGTTGATACAGTAATAAAACTTGAAGGCAAAGTAGCAGTAGTTCAAATTATAAATTACGGAGAAGTAATACCAGAAGTACATTTACCATATATATTTGACAGATTCTATAGAGTAGAAAAATCAAGAAATAGCAATATATCTGGATCTGGATTAGGACTAGCTATAGCAAAAAATATTATAGAGTTACATAAAGGGAGGATAGAAGCCTATAGTAATGAGAATAAAACTATATTTGAAGTTAGATTGCCAGTCAAATGAAGAAAATCATATATTAAAAATAGGCATGGCAAACAATCCTAACGAAATTAGAAAATTTTTAGATTTATCAAACTTGTATAAATCTGTATTATAACATTTAGTGAATTTAACCGTAGGTTTCAATTTTCTCGACTCCTTTCTATAGGGGGAATGTGTTTTGTGGTGAAACAATTGTAAACCCTATTGGAGTCGAGATTCAAATATAAATAAGTTAACAGAATCTAATTGACGGTTCTGTTAATTAGATATGATAAAAATTATTCTCGAAGAGATTAATAAACCGATAGGTTAATATTTGGTTTCAATTATTAAAAATAGGCATAGTAAACAAGCCTAACGAAATTATAAAATTTTTAG
>NZ_JAKEDR010000241.1 GCF_023653455.1 Paraclostridium ghonii | reverse complement strand
ATTAATCATCCATTGGATGCATATATAATGTTTGAGTAACCAATTAAAAAGTGTTATAATTTTGTAATCGTCAAAATTTACAAAATGATTTATTATATTAGTATCTGTTTAAATTATTTTAAAGGAGATTGATTATGAGTTTAAAAAAGAGAGTTACATCAATTATTATATGTTGTACTATTGTATTAGGAAGTTTTAGTTTAGCATTTGCAGATTCATCAAAAGTTGTTACTATGGGAGCTAACTTAACTGCTGAGCAAAAGCAAACTATGTTAAAGTACTTTGGAGTAAGTGAAAGTGATGCAGTAATACTTGAAGTAAACAATCAAGAGGAAAGAAAATACCTAGAGGGAATAGCCCCTGAAGCTCAAATAGGAACTAAAACTTATTCTTGTGCTTATGTAGAGCCTACTAAGCCAGGAAGTGGAATAAATGTAAAGACAGCTAATATCACTTGGGTTACTTCAGCTATGATAGCTAGTACTCTTGCTAGTTTAGGAATAACAGATGCTAACTGTGTAATAGCAGCTAATTTCCCTGTAAGTGGAACTGGTGCTCTTACTGGAGTAATGAAAGCTTACGAAGATGCTACTGGTAAGCCATTAGATGAGAATAAAAAAGAAATAGCTACAGAAGAATTAGTTGTAACAGGTAATTTAGGTCAAGATATAGGTCAAGATAAAGCTGCAGGTGTAGTTAATGATGTAAAAACACAAGTTATTAAAAACAATACTAGCGATACAGTTCAAATAGCAGACACAATAAATAATGTTACTAATAACTACAATGTTACATTATCACCTGAGCAACAAAAACAACTTGAAGACCTAATGCTTAAAATTTCTAAGCAAGATTATGACTACAGTAAAATGAAGGATGCTTTGGAAAGTGTATCTGATACTGTAAATAAAAATTTAAAAGATTTAGGTGAAAGTGTAAACAAATCTGGTATACTAGATAAGATTAAAGGCTGGTTTTCTGGATCAAAAGGTTCAAAGGATGAAAATTTAGGTATATTAGAAAAAACTAATGATAGTTTACTTGGCGAAAATGCTAATATAGATGCTACTAATAAAGATGCTATAAATTTACCTTCAAGTGATGAGGTAGAAGGATTCTTTAGCAAGGTATGGCATTGGTTTACAGGTATATTCAATGGAGATTCAAATAAAACAGATGAAACAAGTTCTCCAAATGAAAACCAATTACCATCTAATGATACTAATCCTAATGAAGTTAATAATAATGGAAATACAAATCAAAAATAAATAAAATAAAGGAGCTATCGCACTAAAATATAGGCGATAGCTCCTTATTTTTATTTACCTCCATTAACTTGTAAGAAATATGTTCCTGCAGCTTCTCTTGTTTTAAATTCTGGAGAATCTTTATATTTATCAACATTTTCTGAAGCTAATTTTACTATATCTATTGATCCCGTTTCATATAAATTAAGTGCAGCATTTTGATCTTTAACTATCTTAGTATTTACTTTATCTATCTTAACATTACTTGTATCCCAATAATCAGGATTTTTACTCATTGTGTACATATCTTCTATTTTCCAACTACTTAATGTGAATGGTCCATTGTAAACCATCTTATCCGCTGCCGTTCCATATTCGCTTCCAAATTCTTTTACAGCTTTTTCATTTTGAGGTAAGAAAGATTTAAAGAACATTAACCCATCAAAATAATGAACTGGTCTTACTAAATCTACTTTTAATGTATAATCATCTACTGCTTTTACTCCTACTTTATCAGCATTATCAGTTTTTCCTAAGTTGTAGTCTTTAGCTCCAACTATATCATACATAATGAATCCATAAGTAGATGCTGTTGCAGGATCTAAAGTTCTCTTCCATGAGTATTCAAAATCCTTAGCTGTTACCGGATCTCCATTTGACCATTTAGCATCTTTTCTTAGATGGAAAGTCCATGATTTACCATCTGGTGATTTTTCCCACTTCTCAGCAACTCCTGAAACTAATTTACCATCTTTATCTTGTTTAACTAAACCTTCCATAGTGTTCATAAGCACTTCTGATGATACTACATCTTCTGCTTTACTTATATCCAATGTAGGTATATCTGAAGTACTTGTTATATTAAGTTCTTTTTTACCCTCTCCAAGTTCTACCCAATTGTATATTGCGTCAACTCCAAATATAGGAGTAAGTCTTCCTTTTACATAAGGCTTTTGAAGATAAGATTCTCCCTTTTGATAAAGAGGAGATAAGAAACCATCTTCTAACATCATTTTTTCTGCTTTTGCATATTTTTCCCAACTCTCTTTTTGACTTGATGCATTTTTACCTTCTTCTATAAGCTTGTCGTATTCTGGATTACTATATCCTGTGTTTTTAGAATATTGTAATCCACTTTGCATAGTCTCCAAAAATGTTAGTGGATCTGGATAATCTGGGGACCATCCTGAATGAGAAAGTTGAAAATCTCCTTTTTGTTCTAATTCAAGCTTTTGTTTAAATGGCTGTGTTTTTATTTCTATTGTCAATCCTGGAAGTGCTTGTTGAAGTTCTGATTGAATAAATTCAACTTGTTTTTTAGCGTTTTCTGAATCATATGATAGTAGTTCTAATTTTACTTTATCAAATCCAACTTCTTTTTTAGCTTTTTCCCATAACTTAGCAGCTTCATCTTTATTGTATTTATATCCCATATCCCCTGCTACTTCTCTATAATCTTTACCTTCTTCATTAAATGCTAAGTTTTTTGCAACCATATAGTCAGCTGGCGAGCTTCCATCATTTATTATATTTTCACATAAAGATTCTTTATTTATAGCCATAGATATAGCTGCTCTTGCATTTTTATTTGCAAGCACTTTATACGGATCTCCTTCTGTTCCGCTTCCTGATGAAGAACCTCCACCATTGCTACATCCAACCATACTTATTACAGTTATCGCTACAGTAGCACTCATTAATGCCATTTTTTTCTTTAAAACCATAACATGTCCCCCTTACTTACTTATTTATTATTTCAATCATATTAATTTATTAGATCTATTATAGAATATAACTTTGCAATTGTCATTATTTTTTGAATATTTTTTTTTTAGATTTATTTTAATGTTAAGT
>NZ_JAKEDR010000240.1 GCF_023653455.1 Paraclostridium ghonii | reverse complement strand
TTAAAATATAATAAAAATACTATAATGTAACCCTCTTTAAAAATAAGTACATATCAACTGATTTTAAAAGAGGGTATTTTAGATAACAATATATTAATAAAGGAGACGCTATGCAAAGAATAGAATTATTAGCACCTGCAGGTGATTTAGAAAGATTAAAAACAGCATTTATATATGGAGCGGACGCAGTTTATATAGGTGGTGAAATATTTGGAATGCGATCTGCTGCTAAAAATTTCAATAAGGAAGATATGGCAGAAGGTGTTAGATTTGCACATGAAAGAGGTAAGCAAGTATTTGTTACTGTAAACATAATACCTAGAAATGAGGAATTTGAACAACTAGAAGCTTATTTAAAAGAACTTGATGAAATAGGCGTTGATGCAGTTATAGTAAGTGATCCAGGTGTATTTAGCGTAGTAAAAAAGGTATTACCAAATATGGAAATACACATAAGTACTCAAGCTAGTACAACAAATGCTGCTTCAGCTACATTTTGGTATAATCAAGGTGCAAAAAGAGTAGTTATGGCAAGGGAGTTGTCTTTTGAAGAAATAAAAGAAATCAGAGATAATTCTCCAAAAGATATGGATATAGAAGCATTTATACACGGAGCTATGTGTATGTCCTATTCAGGGAAATGTGTAATAAGTAACTACACGACAGGAAGAGATGCCAATAGAGGAGCTTGTGCTCAATCTTGTAGATGGAAATACACATTAGTTGAGGAACAAGAAAATGGAGAATATGAAAAAGTTTTAGACAACGTGGATGCGGAATTTTTCTTTAATACAAAAGACATGTGTATGATACAATATGTTCCACAAATAATAGAGAGTGGGATAAATAGTTTTAAAATAGAAGGAAGAATGAAAACAGCATATTATGTAGCAACTACTGTTAGAGCATATAGAATGGCTATAGATGAATATACAAAAGATCCTGAAAATTGGAAGTTTAATCCAATGTGGTTAGAAGAACTTAAAAAAGGAAGTCATAGACACTTTAGTGAAGGGTTTTACTTAGGGAAAACATCGACTAAAGATCAAAACTATGAATCTGCATCATATGTAAGAAACTATGATTTTATAGGTGTAGTTAGAGGACATGATGAAGAACGTGGATTAGTTATAGTTGAGCAAAGAAATAGAATGTTTGTAGGCGATGAAATAGAAATAATAGGACCATACAAAGAAACTATGTATGCTAAAATTTTAGAAATGTATAATGAAGAAAATGAGCCTATCGATTCTGCCCCTCATGCAAAACAAATAGTAAAAATGAAATTAGATATACCAGTTAAAGAACATTATATGTTAAGAAAGCAAATAACAACTATAAATACATTATAAATGATAAAAACCAGGAGTGATAATTAGCTTCTGGTTTTTATCATTTATAATGTAAATTTATTGATATAAAAACAAAATATGTCTTTAAGATATAGAGTATACCCCAAGAGCTATAAGTTTGGAGAATAATAAAATAAATGAGTAATATAAGCTTCAGCCCTATTATATATTAGTACTATAGTGTTAAATTACTAATATGTAGGAGGGGGTTAAAATTAATAAAAATATAAGAGAGATAGTTTTACTATCAGGAGCATTTTTATCTGTATGCATAGGATCTGGATTTGCTACAGGGCAAGAAATATTGCAATTTTTTTCGGCACAAGGAAGTAAAAGTATATTATCTGGAATTGTATGTATGATTATTATGATGTATTGTGGAGCGAAGCTATTTAAACTAGGAAAAATAATGAATTTAAGATATAGTAATGATATATTTTTATATTTGTTTGGAAATAAATTAGGATATATATTTAAAATAATAATACCAGTATTTTCACTTTGTAGTTTTATAGTTATGATTGCAGGAGCTGGTGCAGCAATGAATCAATACTATGGAATAGATAAAAACGTAGGAGGAATTTTGCTTGCTATAGTAACTATGGTATCTGTTATTTTAGGTATGAATAAAGTATTAGATATATTAGGGAATATAGGACCTATAATTGCAATAGTTGCAATAGCTGTAAGCTTAATAACTATAACTATTAACTATGAGAATCTATATAATATAGATGATATAGTCAGTAATTTAGAGATGACAAAGGCTATTGATAGTTGGCCTATAGCAGCTTTAGTATATAGTGGCTTGAATATAATATTTGCAACCCCATTTCTAGTAGGAGCTGGAAAAACTGTACATAATATAAAAAATTGTACATATGCAGGTATTATAGGTGGATTAATACTTATATTATCTGCTATGTTTATAAATATAGCACTTTTATCTGATATTCAAAATACATATAATCAGGAAATACCAACTTTATATATGGCAAAACAAATATCACCATTAATTGGAAAAATTTTTTCCGTTATTCTTATAGGAGGAATATATACTACAGCTGCTCCTCTTTTGTGGAATGTATGTACTAGTTGTTATGAAGAAAAGACAAAAGAGTTTAATATAATGGCTATGACTTGCACTATATTAGGAATATTTGGCGGGATGCTTCCTTTTTCATACCTTGTAAGTTTTATGTACCCTATATCAGGTACAATAGGGGTTTTAATAATTTTATCTTTAATAATAAGAAGAAGGTGTTAACACCTTCTTCTTATTATTAAAGATAAAATTATATATAAAATATCTGTTTAAATATAGAAGAAAATGGGAATTTATGGTAATATCTAAACTAAAGGGGGGGATATAAATAGATATTGTCGATTTAATTTTTATAGGAATACCAGAGGGTTTTGTAATCTTTACATCATTAAGTTTAATAGTACAAAAAAAGATAAAGAATACACAGATAGCTTTTATGTCTTTGATATATGCGATTTTATGTTACTTTATAAAAAATATTTTTCAAAGTGGAATAAGCACAATTATAATATCTGGAATAGTGATTGCAATTATATATTTTTTTTCAAAGGTTAGTTTTACAAGATGTCTAATAGCTACAACTATTACTTTATCTATATTATTTTACTTAGAGCTTTTACTAGTCTTATTTTTAAATATCATAGGTCTAAATTTAGATTATTTAGAAAACAAACAAATACTAAAAATTTTAGTATATTACATACCAATATGTATAATGT
>NZ_JAKEDR010000024.1 GCF_023653455.1 Paraclostridium ghonii | reverse complement strand
ACATATTAAGTTTATTTAGATATAATATATTAAAGATATGGACAGTAGTGTTAGTACATAAAACTTTTAAATAAAGGAGTGATTAAATGACTAGAAGTTTATCACATTATTCATTTAATGACGATTTAACTATAAGAAATTACTTAGCGTTAATGACATGCATTATAAATCCAAGAATGACACAATCTAAAGCTGTAAGGTTATTTGAAATTAATTGCATAGGTGATAAAAGAAGAAAGTATAAAAAATATAGATATTTAACATAAAGAAACTTTAAGTTTTTTAGATATATATAAATGAATTGTATAATCAAAGATAGTGTATCTATTTGAATCAATCAGATTTAATAGATACACTATCTTTGATTATAGTTAAAAAATATAGACTTCGGTTTTAATTAGTATTGATATTCACTAGGGTAGTAAATATTTAAAGTATAATAAACCAACAACATTATCAGTAAAACAAATATAAAAGCATTTAAATTTAAACTATTAAAAAATAAAGCAATAGTTACAATTGCATACGCAACGCATGTTCAACTACAGATTATTTAGATGTTTACATATAGTTAAATATTTAGTGAAAAATATGATAAATATTGTTATTTAGCTAGTAACACTCTTAATATATTTAATACCTAAGGGGGTTAGAAATATAGCTTTAATCACGTACAAGAAAAGGAGCCACAAATCTAAAAATAGATTTGTAGCTCCTTTTCTTGTATCTGTATTTTGTTAAAAGTCTAAAATTTTATTTAGATTTTAATAATACACTTAAAATTTAAATAAATCAAATTTTTAATTAAATAATATTTTTATTAAAAATAGATTGATTTTATATTGACTATACGGTATATAATTTTATCAAGAGACTAAATACAATTTTTAAAAATATTAATTGTATTTAAAAGTTAATTTAATTATAGGATGGTGCACATATGAAAGTATTATTAGTGAATGGAAGTCCAAATAAAAATGGATGTACTTATACCGCATTAAGAGAGGTTTCTAAAACTTTAGAGGAAAATGGAATTGATACAGAAATATTCCATATAGGAAATAAACCAATAGGTGGATGCATAGGATGTCGTTCATGTAAGAAAACTGGAGAGTGTTTCATGAAGGATGTAGTTAATGAGTTTGTAGAAAAGGCAAAAGATGCAGATGGGTTTGTATTTGGATCTCCGGTGTATTATGCGTCAGCAGCAGGGTCATTAGTATCCTTTTTAGATAGAGTATTCTACAGTGGGTCAAAATACTTAGCATTCAAACCAGGAACAGCGATAGCTAGTGCAAGGAGAGCTGGAACAACTGCTACTTTTGATCAACTGAATAAATATTTTACTATATCTAACATGCCAATTGTAAGCTCTCAATATTGGAATATGGTACATGGAAATACTCCAGAAGAAGTAAAAAAAGATTTAGAAGGATTGCAAATAATGAGGGTTTTAGGTAGAAATATGGCTTGGATAATTAAGTGTATAGAACTAGGTGAAAAAAACAATATATCTAAACCAGAACTAGAAGATAGATTACATACTAATTTTATAGAATAGATAAAACTTTAGAACCCAAAATACACCTTATGTAAACAAGGTGTATTTTTAAAAATAAAATTTCAAACCCTATATCTGAGAAAGCTTTTCATCTTTGTTTTTTAGTATTTTAGATAATGCCAGTTTTTCTACTCCCCATATTGATAAAGCTATAATTCCAACAACAACACCGTGTTGAAGATTATAAGTTGAAACAAAAACACCTACAACAACACATGTAAATCCATTTATTGCTCCGTTTACTTGATCTTTTGAATTATAAAGTAATGGAACTTTTTTGTACTGTTCTATTGCTGAAATTATTAATCCATACAAAATAAAAAATATACCTACAACCATTTTTACAATAACAACCTCTTTTGGAATATTGATCACCCCTTAAATGTTAATCCCTTATTTTACAAAATATCATATATTCCACATACAATCAATATTGACTATAGCTTTGTAACTTAATTGAAATTTATGTAGATATTTTAGCATATTTATAATATAATAAATTGGTAAATTAAATCGGCGATGGAGTTCGCCATTAAACGCACTAGATGCTAATGACTCCTACTCTTATTAAAAATATAAGGGTAGGAGTCTGTTTTTTTGCAGAGAATATTATAAGGAGGATAAATTTTGAACGAATTTAAAAAACATATTAAAGAAAGTGAACTAATATCTATTGTATTTTTAAGATGGTTTTTACTAGCGTCTATATCAGGAGTTGCAGTTGGAGTTGCAATATCATTTTTTCTAAAAAGTTTACAATGGGCAACACATACTAGAGAGTCTAATCCCTGGTTGTTATATATGCTTCCAATAGGGGGTGCCTTTGTAAGTTATTTATACGCTACGTATGGGAAAGATTCAGCAAAAGGAAATAATTTAATTATAGAGCGAATTAATGCTGGTGAAGGTAGAGTTCCTTTTAGAATGACACCTCTTGTATTTTTGGGGACAGTTATAACTCACTTATTCGGAGGATCTGCTGGTAGAGAAGGTACGGGAGTTCAAATAGGAGCTAGTATATCTTCTAAAATAGGTGATCTTTTAAAGTTAAAAGGAATGGATTACACAATACTTATAATAAGTGGGGTAAGTAGTGGTTTTGGAGTTGTATTTGGAACTCCTATTGCAGGAACTGTATTTGGACTTGAAGTTAGTACTCTTGGTAAAATGAGATATGAAGCAATAATACCTTGTTTTATATCAAGCTATATAGGAAACTTTATAGCAGAGCTTTTTAAGGTTCAACACAGTCATTACAGTATGGGAGCATCTTTAAGTGGGATTGATGTATTTTTGAAAGTTATATTATGTGCTGTTTTATTTGGTCTTACTAGTAAACTTTTTGCAGAGCTAACTCATGTTTTAAAGAAGTTTTTTGCAACTAAAATACCTAATTCATCTTTAAAAAGTTTTATAGGTGGAATCATTATAATTATAATAGTTTTAATTCTTGGAACTAGAATTTATCTTGGATTAAGTTTAGATTTATTAAGTAACTCATTTAATCAACCTGTTCCGAAAGAAGCATTTATAATAAAACTACTTTTAACATCACTTACTCTTTCTGTAGGATTTCAAGGTGGAGAAGTTACTCCCTTATTTGTAATTGGAGCAACTTTAGGAAACTTACTTGCAGGAATACTAGGACTTCCTATTGAATTTTTAGCAGGGCTTGGAATGATAGGTGTATTTGCAGGAGCTACAAAGACCCCTATAGCATCTTTTATAATGGGGATTGAGTTATTTGGTTCAACCAATATTGGATTTGTATTTATTGCATGTGTAATAAGTTATGTATTTGCAGGAAAAAGCGGTATATATACATCACAAGATAGCAGTCTTTTAGATGGAAATTATAAGAAAGATATTTTAAAATAGTAGAACATGAAAAATAACTATAAGTTTTACCTTAAATCTATGAAAATTATTTAAGAGGGGGTAAAACTTATAGTTATCCTTTTTTGTACATTTTAATAAAGTTTATTTTATTATAAATAAGACTAATTTATATTTTCTAAATTATTAATTTTATTTTCAATTCTTTTTATTAAGTTTTTAAAATCATTATTCCCCAAGATTTAACTATTAGTAAATATACTTTTTATTAATGATAAAACCCCTTTAAATCTAGATTTCGGATTAAATTCATAATTATATTTATGCTTAACAACTTTAAATTTAAGTGGATAAATTTATTTATAGATCAAAGCTTTATTACATTAAAAACATATTAAATATTAATTTAATATGTTTTTAATGTATATTTAATGTTTAGAAATTTTATTAATTAAAGCTTTATATACTAATATTATAAAGTTTTAATTTAATTTATAATTTTTAAAATTAATTTTTAAATTGACAATATGCGAAAACATTTTCATACTACATTGAATAGTTATTTTATCTTTTACGAATTGCTAAAAATTTTTTTATAGAAATAAACAAAAAACGACAAAATATAATAAATTTTTATGGTAGGATTTAGATAAAAAAAATTGGAGGTATATCAATGCAGATAATAAATAGAGAATACACAATCAATGAAAAAAGATTATTAATATATGTTATTTTTAGTATGCTAGCATTATCTATTGTTATTATTGCAACTGTGTTTTTTAAAGATAATATGAATCCTAATTATTTAGAATCAACATTATACTTTATAAAACTTTTTAATTTTATGATTTCTATTTTAGGTATAGGAAGTTGCTTGATTTCATACAATAGAACAAAAAATGAAAGCATTTTTATTATCTCATTAATGTATATAGGTTTATCGGTAGGAATATTATTTGGACATGTAGATTACCTTCCTTTTTATAATAAAGAATTAGAAATATCTATATACATAATAGTGTCTTCATCATTACTTAGAATTTGCTTACTTATACTTTCAATTTTACCCCAAAATAAACTTAGAAATATACTAATTACTAATAAAAAAATTTCAATATTAATTGTTATATTCTTAACTATAATATTTGGAACTATTGAAAGAAGATTAACCATACATAATTATGAATTTAGCTATAACTTTTTTTTATTTTATAATGTTTTTTTAATTTGTAGTTATATTATTTGTTCCGCAGTATTATTTGTTAAATCAATAAAGGAAAAGGAATATATATTTGTAGTCTTAAGCTCAAGTATATCTGTACTTGCTATAAAGGCTGCCTATGCCATATATATATCTAGTAGATTAACCTTTTATACTAAGTTAGTTTCAGTGTCATTAACGTATATATGCTTTTTTATAGTAATTATAGGAGCCTTAATTGAATTATTTATGTATATGTCTAGTACTAAGATACTAAATGATAACTTAAAGTTATTTTACAGTTTATCTGAAAATGACAAGCATAGTTTCATGTTAATCTTTGATGAGAATATGAACTTATTGTATGCTAACAAAAAAGTGCTAGACTATTATTCATGTGGTAATGATGTTAATAAATTAACCTCAATATTTAAAGATAAAATTAATCTTATCAATGATGAAAATAAAATTATAGAGTCACTGAATTCAAAAAATTCTTGGAGAGGCATAATACAAATTGAAGAAATAAATATAACTTTAGACTGTTGTGTTCAATTAATTAATTCAGCAAAAAATGGGAAAGAGATATCAGTTACATATATAGATATATCAGATGTAGTTAACAGAGAGCTAGAAGTGAAAAATCTTAAAGTATATGATAAAGAAAAAACAGAATTTATCGCTAATATTTCTCATGAATTAAAAACACCATTAAATTTACTTTATTCATCTATTCAATTGTTAGATAAACTTAGTCTAAGAGAATCTCTAGACTTTAGATCTATATATCATAAATATAGTAAAACATTGCGTACAAATTGTAAGCGAATGACAAGGCTAGTAAATAATATTATGGATTTATCTAAGATAGACCTAGGAATACTAACGGGAAATTTGAATAACTATAATATAATATCTATAGTAGAGGATGTAACTTTATCTGTAGTTGAATATGCTGCATCAAAAGATATAAATATACAGTTTGATACAGATGAAGAAGAGCAAATTATAAAATGTGATGCATCTATGATTGAAAGAGTTATACTAAATTTACTATCAAATGCAATTAAGTTTTCTAATAAAAATTCAAATATTTATGTGAATTTAACTATAGATGATAATTGGGTCAAAATCATAGTAAGAGATGAAGGAATAGGAATATCTAAAGAAAATCAAGAAATTATTTTTGATAAATTTGTTCAAATAGATAAATCATTTACTAGAGAAAATGAAGGAAGTGGAATAGGATTAAGTATAGTTAAATCTATTTTAAATCTTCATGAAGGAACTATAAGTGTGGAAAGTGATTTAAATAAAGGTAGTTCATTTAAAGTATTTTTACCAAATATACGTATAGAAAATTGTGATCCACTTATCTATAATATTGATGAATACATTGCAGAATTAGAATTATCCGATATATATGAAGTTGTAACATAAAAACTAAAAAACAAAATAAATCGAATTGACAAATAAAAAAACATATAAAATAATCTATTATAAATATTGTAAGGTGAAAATATATCTATTCCAAGGCCTTACACGGTTTGTCAAATTATAAAACGTATGGGAGAGTAATTATGCGACAAAAAATTCGAGAAGTAGACAATAAGGAAATATTCGAAAACCTTAAAATTAATTGTGAAAAATGTTTTGGACTTTGCTGTATTGCTTTATATTTTTCTAAAACAGAAGGTTTTCCAAATGATAAAGTTGCTGGTAAACCTTGTATAAACTTACAATCAGATTTTAATTGCTCAGTACACAGTAATCTTAGGGAAAAAGGTCTGACAGGGTGTACTGCTTATGATTGTTTTGGAGCTGGTCAAAATGTTTCTCAAGTAACTTTTAATGGTGATGATTGGATAAATACTCCAAAATTATCTAATGAAATGTTTGATTCATTTTTAATAATAAGACAACTTAATGAAATGCTTTGGTATTTAAGTGATGCTTCAACATTTATAAGTGATAATAATCTTAAAAACGAACTCAATTTAATGATTTTAGAGACTACGAATCTTACAAATCTTGATTCAAGTTCATTGAAAAACATAGACATTGAAAATCATAGAAAAAGAGTTAATTCTCTACTAAGACCAGTGTATGATATTGTTAAAGACAAAGTATCTTCTGAGAAAAAGAGTAACTCAAAGAATAAAAAAGCTTTAAAATCAGGATATGATTTTATTGGTTCTAATCTTATAAACACAAATTTAATTGGTGCAAATTTTGCTGGTTCACTGCTTATAGCCTCAAATATGCGTAATTCCAACCTAAAAGGTGCTAATTTAATAGGAGCAGATTTAAGAGATGCAGATATTAGAGGGGCTAATCTAAAGGACTCACTTTTCCTTACTCAAGCTCAGATTAATACTGCTAAAGGAAATTCTAATACACAATTGCCAACTTCATTAGTTAGACCATCATATTGGGAAAAATAAAACTAAAAAATACTTAATTTAAATTAAGTATTTTTATTAAGTATTTATATTCTAAGAATAATTCTACATAATTGAAGTATTTACTATTTTTAATAATCTTAGATAGTAAGAAACACTAAATTAAAATGATGTAGTATTTTATATATATGAAAAGTTTTAAATTAGTTTTAGATAAATTTCAAAAAGAGCAATATTTAAACTTATAAATATGGCTCTTTTTTTATACAAAACAATAGATTTTTCTATAAATTACTTTTTTCAGCATTTCTAAATTGTAAATATGATATTAAATAACATAATATCATTGCAGTTGTCATAACTACTACAACGACAGTCTTTCCTGGTTGTTCATTAACTGAAAACTTAATAAATTGTAACCTACTTAATATTCCCAAAGTACAAGTTGATAAGATAACAGGTAAGAATGCATGAAATAATTCTTGCTTTAGACTATATACTGTTCCTAAAATTCCTAATATGGAAATTACAATTATACCTACAACTCCTGTTAGTTTGACTTCAATTGTAGGAGGTAAAAGCCTGTCCATACATGCAATTAACATTATATATGAACAAAATAAAACAAATAATCCAAACATTATTCTTTTTGACTTATCAGAATATACTGTTCTCCCTACAATATTCATTACCACCCCTGCAAATAAAAACGTACTCACTAAACCTATTAAAAACTTACCTATATCTACTCCTTTACTAGGATTTATTAGTTCCGGTAATAATGTAACTAAAGTATATAATCCCATAGAAGCAAAAAATAAATTTATCATACCCTTGAAAGAAATATTATTTATATTTCTTAATATTTCATCACTAATTTCTTTTGGATTTTTTCCAAAATAGTCATTTGCTTTAACACCTTTATTTTGAACTTCTATAATATCTGTTAATATCTCAAGCAAAGACTCCTCTATCTGTTGTTCATCTTTTAAAAAACTTTTTGCTCTAATATAAACTAATATATCGTCATAGAATTCTTGGTTTTCTTCGTTTAATTGTTCTCTGTATTTATTATTTAATTCTATAAGTTCTTTTGTGTTTTCCATATAACTCTCCCCTTTTATTTAATACTTAAAATATTATTTACACTACTTGACAATACTTCCCATTCTTTTTCAAATATTTCTAGTTGATCTTTCCCCTTATCAGTAAGCTTATAGTATTTTCTCATAGGGCCTTCATCTGAACTTCTCATTTCACCTATTATTAAATTTTGCTTTTGCAATTTTAATAATAAGGGATATATAGTTCCATCAGATACCGTTGAAATACCATATTCTTTTAAAGTTAAATTCATTTCGTATCCATATATTTCTTTTTGTCCTATAATTTTTAAGATGCATCCTTCTAGTATCCCTTTTAACATTTGAGAGGATATCGAATTTTTCAAAATAATCACGACCTTTATATATAGCTATATTGTTTTACAATGTAGCTATATATTATCATAAACTAGCTATATTGTAAAGCAACATAGACGTCTAAGTAAGGATTCAATACACAATTTATTTATATTTAAAATACACTCTAATATTTTAATATAAGCAAATTATCCCTTCCTAAATAAGTTAAATATAAATTTTTTTATTGGCTTAAATTCAACGTTTCAAGCTATTTTCCATAAATTTACAGTTACTTTTCCACGAATATCCAATAAAATAAATTTAATAATTCACTTAAGGAGGAATGCAATGAAGAATGATCTAAAAGATTTAACAGTAGGCGTTAATCGTAATATTGATGAGTTGGGAAGAATAGTTTTACCTAAAGAAATGAGGGATAAATTAAATCTAAAAAATAATAAGCCTGTTAGTATAAAATTATTTAAAGATTATATACAAATTGAAAAAGCTGTAACTACATGTTCTTTTTGCGGTAGTGAAGAAGATATAGAGTATTATAAAGACCTTCCTATATGTAAGATATGTTTGAAAGAAATAATTGAAAAATTTAATAAATAATTGAAATTTAACATAAAGTCAACCCATCACTAAGACTTAATATAAAAGTGGTGAAAAACAGGTAGTAGGTATAAATAAAGCTACATATTAGCTCAGATTATAAGTGAAAATCCACTTTGATATGAGCTAATATATAGCAATGCTTTTTATATGCGTTTTTGATCTAATAGATATAATAATTTTATAACTCTCCTAGATTTATAAAATTCAAATTACAAATAGCTAGTAATAAAATTTGCTATACTATTTGTCCTTCTAGTTATGTAAGGCCTGTTAAAACCAACCACATTTAAATATCTTTATTGTTTATGATTGATCTAACTATTTATTTGTTGAGTTCTAATGTCTTCTACAATATTTATGATTTAAAGTATTTAAGAAGTATAGATATAAAATATATCCCCTAACTTTTTTAAATTTATTATTTAGGTAACTTTACAATAAATTCATCACTTACTTTTTTATAATCATCATTTGTACTTCCATCTAAAATCTTAGATGTATATGCAGTAAACTTTAACTCTTTTTCATTTTCATTAATATCGACATTATCTCCATAAGGCTCTATTTTTAAAGTACCTTTATCTTCATAATTGTCAGCTAGTCTAAACTCTACATTGTTACTTAAATCATCTTTACCTTTAAGTATAATATCGTAATCATTCCCCTTAATATCTTTAGAGAATTCTATCTCTTTAGCTAAGTCGTTACTTGTGTATTTTTCTAATTTTACAGTTTGCCCACTTTCAAGTTTAAAGCTTTCATCAAGTTTTACTTCCTTAGTATCTTCAACTATTTTTGCATTAGTTTTGAACTCAAAAGTCCAAGGTCCTTTTTTAGTTTCTTATTTTCCACCTTTTATAAAGTTTACAATTGAAATTTCCATTTTAACATCTATATCACCAGTTAACTTTTCATTCAACGTATAATTCATAAATAATTCTACTATATTATCATCTATAGGCTCAGCTGATCCATCGCCGTCAGATTTAATATCTTTTCCATTTATAAATATTTTTGTATTTGGTGAAACGTAACCACCTTGTATTTTATCCTTAGATTTTATAGTTTGAGTAACTATTAATTGATCTTTATCTACTATAAATTCTAAAGAATCCTCTTTTCTTTTTTTAAAATCTTTTTATATAGTTATTTTCATTGCATTTCATTTTACCCTCCACTTGTAAATAGATATATTCAATAATAATAAATTTCGTATAAATACTTAATTATTAATAAAAACAAGATTATATAATTAAAGCAAAATAACTAATTTATATATATTTTTCCTAAAGTATGTAATAAATGAACATAAAAAAGTTATATATCAACTCATATACTAAGTGAAACCTATTGTAATATGAGTTAATATATAGCAACTTTTGTATGCCTTAATTTTTTTAAAATAATATTTATGTATACTTATTATCAAGATATACTTTTTCATCAGTTTTGCTAGTTCTATACTCTTTTGTAAGTAAAAATGGTAAGAAGAATATAACATCACATAAAATAGCCACTAAAAATATCTTTAATGTAAAAGTAGTCTCATATCCTCCACTACTACTAATACCAATACAGTTATTTACTAAATGTATTAATATGGGTGCCCAAAGGTTTTCAGTTTTCATATAAGCATACCCTAAGAATACTCCTGATGCTACACAGCTAGTTACATGATTAATCATACAATAAACTGGAGTTTTGGGACTATAAAGCGTCATACAAAGAGGCCAATGCCAAACTCCCCATATAGCTCCCAATATTATTACTCCTATCTTCTTTCCATAAATCTTTTGTAACCTTGGTTGTAAGAAGTATCTCCATCCAAATTCTTCTCCAAAAAATAAAGCAAACCCTAAAATTAAATTAATAACTATACTAAATAAAATTTTACTTAAATTATTAATAATGTCTGCTGGTTTAGGTTTTATAGATATCAAATCAGGCATACTACTAACTATTATTATTATCAAAAATAGCAGTATTACAAATAAAATCTTTTTAAAGTTTTTCCCTAAGTATAAATTAAAAACTTCAAAGTCAGATTTGTTATTAGAAACAACACCTACAAGATAAACAGATACAACTAAGTCCATTATTGAAGAAATATAAATATTTTTTATTATTAACACTTCAGTTATAGCCAAGATTATCCTTATAAGTGTGTATACTGTAAAAACTTTAAAAAACCTATCTATAGTTTGAGTAAACTTATAGTTAATATTCCGCTTAAGTACAACTATTGCTGAAAATGCAGGAATATACATAAATAATGCTCCAAAACTTGATAAAAGCATAGTATTATTTGGCTTTGTTGCAGAAATAAATAAAAATATAGATATAAAAGCAATCAACCCAAAATTAATTAATAAGAAATCGCTTACTTCTTTTTTTATACCCCTAATACTGTTACACATACTTGTCCCCCAAATTTTTAAATTCTATGCCAAAAGTATAGCATAATGAGATTGAAAAATAATTACAATAAATTAATATGTAAAAATCATTTATAAATATTAAAATCTAATTTATAAATTAACCACAAATATTAAATATAAAAATATAGTTCTCTTTCAAGGAGTTCATGATTTACGAGTTTTTTATTCTCAAACTTGATTTCAGGAAAAGTTTCTGGGTTCACAGAAACTATACAATGTAAATAAGATATTCATAATAATCACTATTATAGTAATTATCTTTATCGTTCTATTAATTCTTATGAATAGAAAATTAACCCTAATTAATGGATTTAACAAACTCCATCGTAAAGCATAGTAATATATTGGTATTATAAAGCTTTTAAAACTTGTTTAAATACATTTAAGTTAGTTTTTCGATAAAATACACATTAAAGCTTTTTTAATGTAAAAAAGGAGCATTTAAATGCTCCTTTATATATCTAATAAATTAAAATAATTTACTCAGGAACTATAACTACAGTACATTTGGATTTTTTAACTACATACAAAGTTACAGAACCAATTGAATCTATGAAATTTTTCTTAGTTGATTTAGTCATAACTATTAAATCAAATTTACCATCTATTGATTTTTCTATAATTTCTTGACCTGCATCACCGATTGTATAGTAAGTCTCTACTTCATATCCTGATAGCTTATTTTTTAAACGTTTTAGCATACCCTTTATTTCTTTTTCAGATTCTTTTACTTTCATATCTATAATCATTGGATTTGTTAAATTTGTTAAAACAACATCGTTGACACACATCAAAGTTATTTTAAACTTTTCTTTTGGAAATTCATTTAATATAAAATCTAAGGATTTTTGGCTTCTATCACTACTATCAATAGGAACTAAAATGCTTCGCATATAATCACATCCTTTTATTTTAATTTTATCATATTTTAAAATTAGATTGGATAAATTAAGCAAATAAACTGTAAATATTGTATTTGTTTCTGTTAGTCTATAATTTAGATATTTAATTGTTTTAAAAATAAAGTCACTTCTTTAGGGTTTTTTAATACCACTATTTTATCTTTAAAATCTTGTTTGATTTGGTTATATTTCTTTACTTTATCCCTAGTTCGTCCTCTATAGAGTATCCAGCAAATAAACTCTAAATCTATTTTTTCTCTACAGCCTTTAGCTCTGTCTTCCCTAATTGTATTCTTGTATTTAAAATATCTTTTAACAGCTCTATAAGCACAAATTCTACGTGGAAAATTTAGAAATATAATTTTATCCGCTTGATTTAACCTTTCCTGTTGAAAAAAGCCACTATAATTGCCATCTATAACCCATGATTCATTTTCCATAAAATCTGAAACTATTAAACGTCCTTCATTCCTATCTCTTTCATCCCAATTAGGTGAAAAATTTACTGTGTCTAAAAATAAAACTGGTATTTTATAATGTTTTGAAAGTTTTTTAGCAAGTGTAGACTTTCCACTTCCACTATATCCAATTATGGCAATTTTCATTTAAACACCTCTCAATTTAAATATAATAAATTATTATAAATATATATACGTTGCCTTTTGTTATTAATATACATATATTAATTTTTCGTTTTGCTTATTTTTTCTTAAGATTAAAATAAATTAATAAAAATATAAATGTTGGTATGTTTAAGCAAATCAATGATACAAATGCTACTTTAAGAGATGTTGATTGAATTGCCATTAATATTGATATAAAAAAACTAATACTCGGTAAAACAAGTCCAATGCGACTATTTATCTTGCTACTTAAAAATACTTGAACACACATAATTACTATGAAAAAAGTAATACTTATTAAAATATTGCTAATTGAAATTACATTCATTGTCTTACCCCTCCTTTTATATTTTTACTCAATATGCTTCATACAACGTTAGAATACTTCTTTCATTTTTTATAAATAATCATTTTTAATAAATTAATTTAATAATTTATTAACTTTACTCTCTAGAAATTAAAAAAATTGTCGTATTATAACTTTACTGGGGACCATATAATAAATCAAAATATGCTCACAGACTAATTTTTTATTAAAAATACATAATTATTAAGTTTTATATATATAATTTAATATATTTATATTAAACTTTTTCTACAATATAGCTTAATTCTAAATATGTATTAAATTTTTTCAATTTAAAGGAGAGTTTATAGTGTTTTTATTAATGACAATCATAGGTTTATTCTTTGTTCTAACTACACTAGCTACTACACTTTTTTCTTTATATAAGAGTGGTAGGGTTTTAAGAAAAAAAAGAACATTTGCAATTTTAAGTTTAATTGCTTTATTTGAATTGTTTATAACTTTTGCAGCTTTACCTACTAATTTAATACTAAAAAAATCTATTATTGGAATTTTAATGGCTTTACTGTCTGTAAACCTGTTTTTATTCTTACTTATGTATAAGAAAAATTTCAATTCACGCAGACTAATGTTAGGAGTTATATCTATCATGTCATCATTGGCGTTATTTACATTTTAGTTATAGATAAATTAATATATTGAAAGCAAGTTTTCAATTCTAGCAGATGATTTTATTTAGCACGTAAAAGGGAGTTCTATAATGTTCGGACCTCCCTATTTTAGTAATTTGTTATTATTATATTAAAGTTAAATCTTAAAGCACTTTTTAATATTGCTCAAATTTTGAATTTCTAAATTTTATCCTGCAAACAAGACTTTAATTTTCCCTATTATTTCTGACATAGTTATAATCATAAATAACTACATTTTTTAATTTTTAACCATAATTTTATTCCTTATTTATTGCTTTTTAATAATTAATATATTTTGATTTTTTCCTATTTTTCAATTTTACTCTAACTAAAAAACAAACATCTATAATAAAATATATCCCTGTATAATTTTAAATTTGATCTCTATACGCAGTAGGTTCTAAATCTTGTGTAATAATATAAGTTTCTAAAATCGTAATTAATACTGTAACTGCATAATGTATGACTAATTTAATATAGTTATTATATTTTAACTCTTTTATAAAAAAGAACGCTGTATTGGTATACACATTACTATCCCTCTATCAATTAAATTAAAATTTGTATCACTTGTTTTTCCTAGTATTAACTGTAATATGCTACTTGCAATTGTTATTAAAGTGTATATACAAGAAAATGCTATAAAAATATCTTTGAATATTTTTTTCATAAACGCTTCCCCCACAGGTAATTATATGTTAATTAAAATAAATTTTCATGATACTAATTTTTTAAAATTGCTTCATCTCTGTATAATTAGTTATTTTACCTTTTGATTAATAGTTCTAATTAATTTAAAAGTAAATTTACACTTTTGATACTTAAATTTAACAACATTTTCTACTAGTTTGTGTTAAATATATATTATAAGGGTATAAAAGACTACTATATAAATATAGTCGTAGTTTTTTGATTTAAATAAAATAATTTAATTTACTGGTGATAAAAATGTTAACAAATATAGTCTTAATTTTATTTTGCATAGTAGCTCTAATTCTAAATCATAATGAAGACAAAGATGCAAATAAATATGTTTTTTATGGAACTTTTTTAATTATTAATATAATTTTATTATTTAGAATAAGAAACTTAATTGCAAGTATAATCCTTGTCTTTCTAACTATTTTATGTATATTTGCATTTATAAAAATATCCTTTAAAAATAATAAAATCAAGTAAAAAAGTCAGTAAAGCAAAGAAAATTGAAGATATTATACTTCTATTTTCTTTGCTTTACTATTTTAAGTTGAAGATGATCATTAAGTCTACTGTATTTCAAAATATTAAATATGCATTAAACTATTATTTTGTATTCATTACTTAAAAACTACAGATTTAAGTCTGAGTTATACTTATCTATTTGCTCATATTCATGATCATCATTAAATTCTTGTTCATATTTATTCTCACCAATATCTGTATATAAATTGTCATTTAACTCAATTCTGCCATCTATAAACTGGTTTAAAATTATTGTTAAATCAGAATAATGATAAAGCAATTTGCCCAATAAGTTAGTCCTTTCGTTATAACAACTCAAGATCTCATTTAATAGCTTTATTTTAACATGAGAATCTTGTATGGAATCAAAACATTCTGTTATAGTTCTACTTAATATTAAATCAAAACATTTACTTATATTGGCCTCTGAGCATAATATTTCTTCCAGTAACTCACAGTAATCCTTTTTATAGTTTTTTTCATCCATAATGTCAATATATCCTTTCTGTATAGTGTTTTTTAATTTGTGATAGATGCTTAAAAATTTATATTAATAATGTATTCTAATGTGTTTTTTAGTTTACAAATTTATAGTTTAAAATTATAAGTGAATATTAAATATATTTATTTCAACTAGGTAGTTATAATTTTTATAAATTTATTCCTATTATTCAACACCCTTTTTATAGAAACGAAATTCACTAAAGCGTCATTTATTTTTTAAAAATTGATATTGTATATAAAAAATTAATATAAATCCCAATTTATATATTATAAATTTATTAAAATGAATATTTTATTATATTAATAAGCTATTTAACATAAATAATTATATTTTTTTGAATTTATTAATAAAAATAGTTGCTTTTTGAAATTAATGTACTATAGTTAAGTTAAGTAGCTGGTTAACGGAGGGGTTTTTTATGATAAGTTTATCTAATAAAAAGCAAGTTGAAAAACTTCAATTTGAAAAAACTAGACTTGAAATTAAGATTTCAAAATTAGAAAAAGAAGTTTTAACGTTACAAACCGAAAATAAAAGAAAACAAGAACTAATTACTGAGTTACAGAAATACTACACAGAGTCTGTACATGAAATAGCTAAATTAAAAAGCCAACTTAAAGAATTTAATCCAAAACTAAAACCAAGAAGTAAAAAAATATCACAAGATGATATTAATAAAATCAAAGATTTATTTAATATGAAAAAGTACACATATCGAGAAATAAGTAAAATTTCAAACTGGAGTATATGTACTGTTTCTAAAGTAATTAATGGTCATTATGATTGATTTATCATTAATTTTTAATTTTAAAAGTAGTTGATAATAAATATTTTTTTGTATATTTTCCAGGAGCATGAATTAAAAAATTCTTTTTCAAAACTATTAAGCAGTGTCTTTTTTGTTTTTGATTATCAAGGTGACATATTTTAATATAAACAAAAAAAGCACTTATTCTTTTAGATATGTCCCTGTCAAGTGGACACTTATAAAAGAGCACTTTTAAGCGGCATGAGTACGGTATTCAACTGGACTCATGCCATTTTTTAATTGTATCCGTTCGTTGTTGTAAAAATAGATATAATCGTGTATCAATTTAATAATTTCATTTTGATTATTAGTCTGAACTAAATAAATTAGTTCAGATTTTAGATGACTAAAGAAACTTTCAATAGGTGCATTATCCCCACAGTTACCCCTACGAGACATAGACTGTATAATTCCATTTGATTTAAGCTTAGAACAATAACTTTGATTAGTATATTGAGAACCTTGGTCTGTGTGTAGTATGCAATTTTCATCTAAATTCATTCTATTAAGTTGTTTTAAAGTATTTTGAACTAATACATTATCAATTCGAGTGCTTATGTCATATGCTACAATCTCTCCATTAAATAAATCTTTAGCTGCATTTAGATATATAAATTTTTTACCAATAGGAATATAAGTTATGTCCATACAAATTTTCTCTAGTGGCTTATTTGATTTGAAATTTCTATTTAGTATATTAGCTGCTATTTTAGACGGTTTGAATTTACGTTTATAAACCTTCTTTCTAATAACTGATTGAATGTTTAGTTCCTTCATCAGCCGATATACTCGTTTATGGTTTATAGTTAAATCAAGTATTCTATTTAAATATATACAAATTCTTTTTCTACCGTAGGTACCCCTATATTTTTTATGGATATCAAGTATATGACATTTAATAATACTATCTTGGATGTCCCTATCGGTAAGTTTACTTGTTCGTTTAAGCCATTTATAATAACCGCTTCGCGAAAGATTTACTAATTTGCAAAGAGTAGAAATACTATATTTAGAAGACATAGACTTAATTACCACAAACTTATCAACTATTTTAGCTTGTCCGATAGGGCACTTAACTTTTTTAAAAATTCATTTTCCATTCTTAAATATTTTAATTCTTCCTCAATAGATTTAAATTGAGTTTTAGGTCTGCCTTTCATAGCATGGTTGCATTTTCCGCGTGTCTCTTCATCAAATGCAGTTTTACCTTTATCCCTATATAGCGATACCCATCTCTGAACTTGAGTTTTATTTTTTATATTTAGGATTTGTGCAACTCTAAGATAACTTAGTCCTTCATTTATATACATATTAACCGCTTGTAGTTTTAACTCTTTACTGTATCTGTTATTCTTTTCAACCATACAAAAACCCCCTTATAGTAATCACTTTTTAGCATCATTATACGATGCTCTTTTAAAAGTGTCTACCATAAGGGGTTTATACTAATTTAAACTATCTCCTTACTACTTTTATGAGTATACATTATCAAAGTGACATATTTAAAAACTAAACTAAAGCTTGTACTTTTTTTAATATTAAATAAAAGTTTAACTAAAAATATTATATATACTTAATTAGTTAAAATTAATAAAACACTGTACTACCAACAATTTCATGATATATAGTTAAGTTTTTCATTTTAAAAACAATTTAGTTGTTATACTTTTTATATTCTAATTTATATACTTGTATTTAAAAGTTATAAAGTTATAAATTATCAAAATGACACATTAAATCTAAAAAAATTTGAATCTACCAGAATAAATCCATTTCTGCTTTATGCTTTATATCCTCTTCATATTCTTTTTTGTATTCAATAACTTTATTATCCAAAGTTCCCTTAAAAAACTTATATGAAGCAGCTTTTATAGTTTCCACATCATCTTTATCCAGAGTTATCATAATAGCATCATCAAATGCTCTTTTCATATAGTTATCTCTAAAATCTATATTAGCAAAATCCATTTTGAAACTTCTTAAAGTACCTTTTGTAAATACAGTTTCATCTGGCACAAAAAAATCTCTATTTAGAACAGATTGTCCATCAGTTTCAATAACCCCATTTAATTCAAAGTGTTGCTTAATAATAGATACTTCATCCTTGTAAGGTTCTTCAATTTGAGGAATTCCATCCTCTTTAGCAAAATACTTTCTCTTGTCTAAATCTTTTACTATAAAATCAATAGATTCAACCTTTCTTCCAACCTTATTTTCTTTTATATCAATTTCAAAAAATCCAGTTTCATTTAACTCTTTTATCGCAGGAAGAATTACACGTCTTTTAAAGTTAGAATATTGAGGATAACTATCTTCTAACATCAAATACATCTTTATATCCTCAATTTTATAATTTATAGTTTGCTTTGTTCCAGACCAAACCCTTATTAAGTCATACAACCTTTGAGCGTTATAATTTTTTAAGCTAAACAATATAGCTAAATTTGCAGGAGTATATCCTGTCTTTAAGTATTGATCTAGTAAAGTATATATTTTTTTTGGACTTTCAATTCTGAATACTTGAGTTTCCTCGTCAAACTGATATCCTGATATAAAATTATATTGCCCCCAAATTAATTTATCGTTTTTCTTTTTTTCAATAAAAAATATACTTTTATTCATAAGTCCTTCTAAATAACTACTTATTTTTTTTACAGTTCTATCATTAGTTCTTTTTATTATCTCTTTGAATTCATCATAATGAATATCACAGTGCATTGATCCATTATAGTTTTTTTGAAGGTTATAGAGTATTAATAAAAATATTCTATTTTCATTTAAAGTTAAACTATATTTAGATTGAATAAGCACATTGTTTTTCATAAGTATCTTTGGATTTTCTATATCAGTTAAGTTACTCATAATATCCCCCAATCTTATTTAACTAATAAAATAAGTATAACATATATAATTTAAATATGTCATTTTTTTAAGTTTGACACTTTTAATTATCAACATGACACTTTTAATTATCAACATGACACCTTTAATTATCAAAGTGACATACTTTAATTATCAACATGACACCTTTAATTATCAAAGTGACACTTTTAATTATCAAAGTGACACTTTTCAGTCTCCCAATTAAAGTAATTTCAATAGCTAAGCAACTCCTTAAATACTATAAATACTATAAATACTATTTTAAATAATAGTAAAGACTAGTAAAGGTTATTTTTTCTATTCTGAACTGAACTATTCCATAGCAAAAACTATATCAAAGTGACATCTTTAATTTAACTCCAGTATTTTTAAGTTTTAGTTCAAAGTCAGGAAATTTTATTAAAAATATGATAAATTATATAATAGTGTAAAAAACAATTTCTAAGAGGACTTCTACAAGCAAATTATTTAATATATTATCTATTTTGATTTACATATCTTGGATAAATTTTAATTCTCATAAAAATATTAATTTAAATAGTTATAACAATTGGGGTGATATATTTTCTACTTTATAAAAAAACAAATAGGGTTGTTAAGGAGAAAAAATGGTATTAAGTGTAGTTTTAATTGTGATTAGTGTTGCATCTGTATTTTTAAACTTTGAAGAATATAGGGATATAGATATTTATTTGCTCTATGGATCTATATTGGGAATGAGTATTATATTATTACTTGGATTGAAAAATACATTGATTGATGTGTTTTTTACGTTTTTTACTATGATTTTTATGTATATTTTTTCAAAGAAATCTTTCTTGAAAAAACTATTGGCTAAAACGGATAGAGGGTAAATAGGTTTTTAAGCCTGTCAGAACCTCATAGAAGGTTTTTATACATTAAAATGGATAAATGTATTATAATTTAAAGAAATTAGCTAAAAACGGAAGATAAAGGTCGGGATTTTGCATTATATGGTTTAACTAGAGGAAATAGTATAGACCCCTAATAAATAGTAATGACATATAAAAAAAAATTACTATTATTAGGGGTTTTATATATTATTTGCAAATTAATTATTTGAAAGTAATTTGATAATACGATGATGTATACAAAGAATTTATATAGATTTAATCTGAATTAAATTTATTACGTTAATTATATAGTTAAATTTTCTATGTAATTTTCATGAAATTTATCTATTACATATTCTTAAAATTTTCAAAAACATTATTAAGGTAGATACGAACTTTAAATAGTAAAACTTAAAAAAAATTAGTCAATAGAGATAAAAATGACAAAAAAAATAAAAAAAAGACAATATTCTACAAATTTATTATTTTACAATTTTTTACATTTACAAAATGATTTTTTAGTTATTTTAAAGTCCCTATATAATGAATTTTAAAATATAGTAATTTCAATAGTTTTAAATAATGTATATAGTATATTTTAAAGATAAATTTGCCTATTCCTAATTTACCAAATTATGTAAAAATTTTGACATTCTTAGGGTAAATTGTTGCAAACGATATTTTATTATGTAACAATTTAGAGAAAGACAAAGTTGATAAATATGTAACAATGTCTTTGTACTTAGGTGTCCTATTTAAATTAGAGGAGGAGATTGAAAAATGGAATTAGTACAATATAATGCACCTGTAATGGAATGTGATAACTTTGATATAACTGAAGAACAAGCATGGTTTTTAGTTTTCGTAGCAGTACTTTTAGGATTAGGAGCTTCTGTTGTTTTAGGAGCTGCAGTTTGGTGTTTAGTTCAAGGTAAAGGAAGCTTCACTGGTGGAGTTAAGTGGGAAAACGGACTTAACGTTAATATTGAGTGTAAATAATTAGGATTAATTTAATTTTAAAGATTTAAAAATAAACGAAAAATAAAAAAATAAAAAAATAAAAAATAAACAAAAGGTAAGAATTTAAATTTAGGACACCTAATTCTTAAAATAATATTAATGCTGGGAGGAATGTTTTAATTATGCTTCATGTAGACAATTTGACAAAAACTTATAACAATAAGATTGTTGCCATAAAAGATCTCAGTTTTTCTTTAAATAAAAATAAAGTTCTAGGTCTTGTAGGGCCTAATGGATCTGGAAAGACTACAACTATTAACTTGATTTTAGGAACTATAAAAAGCAATAGTGGAAAAATACTGTATGAAAATCATAAAAATGATAGTTTGGAATTTAAAAAGAAAGTTGGATATATACCAGATGAATTGATATTACCTGAATCATTGACTGGTAGGGAATATATAGAGTTTATACTATCTGTTTACTCTATTAAAAAAAATGACAAATTAAACAAACTAATAAAATTGTATAATATGCAAGATTTTCTAGATATATTGATAAAAGAATACTCTCATGGTATGAAGAAAAAAATTCAAATAATAGTAGCTTTTTCTTTAGAAAGTGAATTAATAATAATTGATGAACCTTTTAGAGGGTTAGATGTAGAATCAATTATTATAACAAAACAGCTTTTCAAAAGTTTTATAAATTCAGGAAGTATATTATTATGTTCACATGATTTAAATTTAATTGAAGAATTAGCTGATGAAGTTATAATGCTTTACAAAGGAAATACTGTAGCAAAAGGAACGAGTAGTTTCTTAAAAGAGAAATTCGGATGTAAGGCCTTAGAAGAAGTTTTTATGAATGTTTCTATAGGGGAGGACAGAAAACATGAGATTGGAGAAATCATTTCTAATTTTAACAACAATGCTTAAAGGGGTTAAAAATAGCTTACATAATAAAATTAAGAAGTATTTTATTATCATCTCGATTATAGTACCGTTTTTTATTCTTCTTGGAACAGTGATCTCTTACAAGATATTTTCCCCTATAATTAGTGCTATCATTAGCGGAAATAAAAGTATGTTTTTTTCCTTTATTTCTTCAGGAATGCTCAATGTAAGTTTAATTACCTTTGTTGTATATATAATACTGATTAACTCAGATAATGATAGTAGTAATTATAGTAAAATGATAAAATGGTTGCCTCTTACAAAACAAGAAAAGATATGTGCTCAAACACTTCAAGAGCTATTTTTCGTAATTATTACGAATCTATGTTACGTTATGTTTTTTCACTTGCCATCTTTCATAGGTTCCAAAGTTAGTATAAAAATTATTATTGTGTATTTAATATCTATAATCATTCAATCATTATTAATATACTTTTTATTAAACACAATTTATTTATTAATAATTAGACTACTATACTTTGTATCCCATAAAAAGTTTATAAGAGAATTAGCCTCAATTATTTTGGGAATAAACTCTTTTATTTATTTGGTTAGTAAAATCAATTTAGATAACCTTGTAATTAAAAGTGAAACATATAAGGTATCAATAGTAAATATCTTATTACCAGTTATAGACCTGTTTGTAGGGTATGAATTTTTCAACTATAAAGATGCAAGGATTTGTTTAGCTATAAGTGGAGTAATTTTATTTTTAGGAATATTAATAACGATTATATTTGCTGGAATTGAACTTGATAATAGAAACTTAATGCTTTTTAAATATATACCTAAGAGCAAGGGTAAGTTTTTATGGATTATAACAAAAGAAATTAAACATATTTTACGAAGTGAGACTAATATTTCAAATTTATTTGTGCTAATATGCATAATTATATCTGTAGGATTTTTAGATCCTAAAACTATAGATAAAACAATTTCAAATTTAATTTTATCAAGTTTTTGTTCAATTTTTGCACTAAGTTCATTTGGGGAAGATAGAAACTTTATCATCTACTCTAATATAGTTCCTGTGTCTAGTAAGCTAATTTCCTATGGGAAACTAATAGGTAATCTTATTGTTGGAATATCAATATATTCAATGCTGTACTTTATTATATTTACATACTTAGGAATGGATTTACAGTTATTTAAAAGTGGTCTGTTATATACAACAATGGGAGTTATAGTTATTTATACATATGGGATCGTGGTACCAGTGAGGGAAAAAGAGCCTTTTTCAAACATCATTGTATTTTTATCATTTGCTGCAATAGGTATCTTAATTTCTATAATTTCATTGACTTTTAGTGGAGCATATATATATGAACTTATATCAATATCAGTAGGTATTATCATATTGATAATACCAAAGCTTTATAAGTTAAATTCAAAATTAGACTAAAAGTGTATTTGTATTGTTCATTTTAATTTATAAAGGAGAGATGATATGAATTTATTTACATTTATTATTGAAAAATTAAAATCTCTATTAAAAATTAAAACAGTTTTTATTTTTCCTAAAAATGTAGAGTTAAATGAAAATTTAGTTTTTGACACAGATTTAAATAAAAGTATTACGTTAAACGGAGTAGCACATGAAATTTTAAATTTATTAGATGGAACAAATACTATAGATGACATAGTTTCTGAGTTACTTAAAAAATATAATGTTAAAAAAGATGTATTAGAAAAAGATATAAAAACTGTAATAAGTAATTTACAAGATAAAAACTTAGTCGAAAGTAAAATTGTCGGAAATAAGATAGCAGTTTTTTTCTTAAACCTAGTTGTTTTTCAATATATACATAAGAAAAGATATTCTGTTCCTAAATCAAAAACACTTACATTTTTACTTTTATTTTATATAGTAATGAAAAAATTATTTATAATGTGGGTGATAACTATTATACCTGTTTGTTTCGTTATAAATAACTTTGCATCAGAACTTAATGACAAGATTTATTATGCTATTAGTCGCTATTTTATTTTTATATTTGCAATAATATTTGGATTTGTATTACATGAATGGATTCATATAGCTGTTAGTAAAATTCAAAAACAGAAATTTCATGGATATATACTAGCAAGAAGATTCACAGTAAGTATAGTTAAGGTAAGCACAGAATCTAGTTTGCTATCTATTTTATTAGGACCATTAATACCAAGTATTATAGGCGCTATTTTCATATTAATCTCAATAAATATTCAAAGTATAATGACTTTCTTAATAGGAATTGGATTTGCTATTAATGCAATAAATTTACTTCCTTTTACACAAGATGGAAAAGGTATACTTGGAAAAATTCTAATGAAGAAACTGATGAAGGGGGCTATAAAATGAAGAAGACATTAGGAATTTTATCTGCTATATACTTTATAATGATTCCATTTGGAACAGTTTTTTATCTACTATATTCATTATTAAGTAATAAAAGCGTAAATATTTTCAATGGTGGAGTTGTATTAGATGTAGCGCAAGGTAGTTTCAAGTTAAATATAGGTTCAAATCTAATTCTAATCTACATGGTTTTATATTTAGTTCTTGTTGGATTAGTGTTTATAGTTTCAAAAACAAGTTTTGGAAAAAAATTCTATGAAAAGGACCGAAAAGCACATGGATAAAAAAAGAGGAATTAAGTTATTATTATTTATTATTGTTATTGCAATATGTATAGGAGGATATTTAATATACTCTAACAATAAAGAAAAAATAGACACAAAAAACGGAATAGGGTATGGAGATCCTAATGCTAAAATAAAAATGGTAGAGTATATGAGTTTTCAATGTATAGACTGCTATGAACTACACGAAAATATTGGAGATACATTAAGAGAAAAAATTAAAAACGGAGAAGTATATTACGTAGTAAAACACGTTGATTTTGACAAGTTTAAGTATGATGATGTTATATTTAATAGAATTGATAATTTAGACAAAATAGAAACTGTAGATTATGTAATGGACAATTATAAGACATGGAAGGAAATGAAAAGTGTAGAAGATGTTGAAAAATTCTTCAAGCTAGGAGATGTTAAAAATGATAGAGTTGAAATGCAAAAACATATTTTAAAAGAAAAAGATGATCTTAAAATAGATTTTATCCCTACTTTTTATTTAAATGGTAAAAAATATGTAGGTTCATTTACAGAAAAAGAGTTTAATCAAATGTTAAATGATGTAAAATAAGTCTACAAGTATAATGTATATACTTTAAAATGAAAGGAACTGTTTATGAAGTATATAAGTAAAATACCAGAAACAGATATTAATTTGAATAAAGAAATGATTAGAAGTGATTGGAAAATGCTAAAAGAACCTAAAAATTTACTTATAGCAACACTTATATCATTACCTATATCAATTATAAATATTTATTTATGCATATTTTTTATGAAATGGATAAACAAAGACTTGTTAACAACTATAAATTCTATTATTTATGGAGGCAAACTTGCTTTCACAATTAAGTTTAGGTATATAGTGTATATATATCTGTATATATTGCTACATGAGGTTATTCATTTATTGTGTATTCCTAATTTTTCTAAATCAAGATCAACATTTATTTCAGTAAAATTATGGGGTGGATTCGTTTATACAGAAGAAGTAATTAAGAGAAATAGGTATTTAATAGTAACTATAATGCCATTTATAATTCTATCTTTTGTAGTACCCTTTTTAATGACTATATTAGGTGTAAACTCTATGATTATTTTAACTCTAGCAATTGTTAATTCTGGAGGATCCGCAGTAGATGTATTATCTTTTGCACTACTATTATTTCAAGTTCCTAGAAATAGTAGTATAAAGAACAATGGAATGAAAACTTTTTATAAGTATAGTAAAGTTTCTAACTAAGAATAATATCAGTAATCCAAAAGGAGGACATTTGTCCTCCTTTTGGATTAGATAAGTATCTATTTTTTAGTTTTTTTAGATTTCTTTTTATATTTTTCTTCGTACGCAATTAAAGCATCTTCGTTTAGATTAACTGAATCAAACATCTTGCAAACTATATCTTCTAAAACTTGAGAAACAGTCATGTTATTTTCATAAGAAAAAGATTTAACCTTATCAGCAACTTCTTTTTTGAGTTTTATTCCAATCATAACTTTTTCTTCTTTTAACTTAGGTTTATTTATTAAATCAAATACATTTATATCAGTATTTTTATTTTCTATAAATTCTTGACCAGTTGATTTTTCATCTAATTTTTGCTTTATATTCAATAAACTACTCTTTTTATTTAGCATTGGATTTTCAACATTCATAGTACACTCTCCTAGTATTTAATAAACATTTAATCTTAATTAAATATAACTTTTAATAGTTTTTAATCTGTAATTAAATAACTATTAAATCTTCTTTTATGTACTCATTAATTAATTCAGAAATTTCATTTCCTATATCAGTTTTTATTTTTCTTTCTTTAACTTTTACATATTCACTTATTGATTCATTGTATAATATTGAGTTTTCGTAGTGAACAGATTTTCTCATAGTTTGTTTAAATGTATTTCCTAAAATTCCTTTTTCAGTGGCACATTCAATCCACATTTTTATTTTATTATTTTGTTGTTTTTCAAATTTAGTTACAACTGGTTTTCTTATATCATCTTTGTCTATTCGAAGAGCCTTTTTGATATCTCCATAAGTTTTTAATAATAAATCATAACCAGTTAGTGTACTATAGCACCCGTAGTTTATTATAGGAACTATATCAGTACAACATATAAATACATTTGTATTTAAAACAGATATTGCAGGATTTAAATCAAATACTACTAAATCGTACTCTGAAAATACATTTATGTTTTTATCTTCAGTTAAGTAATTTAATAATGTATACTCTTTACCTGCTTTTGTATTAAGAACTAATTCAAGAGTAACCATATCTATGTTACTTGCTATAATATCTAAGTTCTTAAATTTTTCTAGTGGAGATCTCATAATTAACTTGTCTATTTCAACATTACTATCTAATCCGTCTTTTAAAGTGTATATGTTTGATTGTATAACTTCTTCACCTAACAAAAACACTGATGCATTTGATTGAGGATCAGCATCTATAAATAATACTTTTTTATTTGGATAGTTTGTACAAAATTGATATATAAAGTTTAGATTTAAACATGTTTTTGAACTACCGCCTTTAAAACTCATATGGGTTAAAATTGTTTGATTTTTAGCCAATTTCATTACTCCTTTATTCATATAAAATATATATTAAATCTTAATTTAATATATATTTTATCATTTGTTTAACGATTTTTAAATATAAATTTAATCTATTTTTATAAAAATAAAAAGTCATATAATAAGTTGTTAGTACAAAGGGGTAAGAACTATTATTTAGTTATAGATAATATCTATTTACGCTTTAATTATATATTGAAATAAAGTAATTTACTTTAGATGTTTTTTATAATATTTTATTTAAGAAATGATATGGAGTACAAGTGTCCTATAATCTCCAAATAGAAAAAATAAAGGAGTACAATTGTCATCCTTTTATATAAAATTTAAAATTAATTTATTTAGCTTTCAACCAAATATTCATAAGATAAAAAATTTTAAACTTTAAAAATATGTCACACAAGAGAAAATAGGAGTCATTTCAGTACAAGTACCATGTAGGGTATAAACATTAACTCCTAAACACGCATTAACATTTTTTACCTAACGACAGTACCTAAGCGCATAAATTAACCATTATATCTATGTATTACAGGTGAAATTTTATGTACTTATTTTAAGATTAAATAGATTTACTTATACTTATCTATAAACTCTAAAAATGACTTACTTATAAGGTCATGTTTATTTAAATGAGAATACTTATCCTTACATAATTCAGAAAAATCATTCCAAATATTTTTATCTACTCTAATAGTGGTTTTTATGGGTTCAGATTTATCAAAATCTATTTGAAGGCCTGTTTTTACCTCAATTACATCTATAGGATAGTTGTCCTCCATAGATTCAAAGTTATTTATAATGTTCATAATATTATCATAATTTTTAACTATGTTAATTAGCTTATCTTGAATTTCATAGTTATTAAAAATTTGATTTTCACTTATTGAAAAACATTCACAGCCATTTGAAATTACTGAATTTGAATTAAGCCTACACTTGTCCTCCATAGTTAAAATAAACTTACCATCGATTTTTTCATATCCGTACTTTTTCATAAATCTATCTAAACTATCTACTCTTGTATATTCCATTTTGTCAGTAATTTCTTTTCTTGATAAGCCATTTTCTTGAAGTCTAAGTATATAATTTATTTTTTTATCATAGCTCCAATCTTTCTTATTTTCCAAGTTATCACCCCCAGTAATATGGAGGACTAATGTCCTCCATATTATTATACTATTTTAAATTTGCGTATTTAGTTGAAATTTAGCTTTTAAATAAAAAAATATCTAATCAATATAACTATTTTAAATTTTAATAAAAAACAGCTATATGGATTGAAAATTAATAGTAAATTTAAAAAATTAAAGGTTTTAAAATCTGTATACATATTGATAATACTTAATAAATAGAAAATTAAAT
>NZ_JAKEDR010000239.1 GCF_023653455.1 Paraclostridium ghonii | reverse complement strand
ATCTAAACAACCATCTGTGATTCTAAATGCAAAATATTTACCCATACTAAATACCACCTTTCAATAACATAAAATCTATTGCGTCTTGTGTAGTAGATAATCTAGCTTTTAACTCTTTATTTTCAACCTTTATTCGATCCATTTCTTCTACTATTGGAGTAAATACATAAGGACAGTTCTTCGCTAGATAATCAATTGCTTGTTCTAAATTCATATTGTTACCTCCTTTCAAGGACATAAAAATAACACCTAATTGTTAGATGATTCTAGTTTGTTTAATCTTAATTTTGTATCTAATGTATTAAGTGCTACTGTAAAGTTAGCTACATTAGTTTTATATACTTGATCTTGTAATTGTCTAACTTGGCTTGATAAGTTTCTTACAAAATTTAGTAAGTAAGAACTTATTTTCCAGCTTGTATAAGGAACTATAACTCCTGCATCTATTGAAATCATAGTTTCATGTTCAAAGGATTCTAGGTCTAGTGGGTTAACTTCATAAATTTCTTCACTTATAGAGGGGAATAAGACTGTAGTATCCTTAATAATATTTTTGAACGCATCCAAGTCAGAGACTTTAGATTTAAGAATATCAAAGAATATAGTACTTCCGCTAACTGACGTAAATATTCCTTCTACATTAGTAGAATAATCAGTTTTTAAGCTGAATTTGTCTGACAATAAAGGACTCCTATTTCCCTTCATACCATCAGAAGTAGCATTGTATAAAACTCTTAGCATTGTGCTAGTACTATCAGAACTAACTTCAAACTTTTCAGTTCCAAGGAACTTCTTAGATTTAATCCTTTTACTATAAAAAAATTTACCGTCACTATGTTTTTCGATAGTATCACAGTTATTTAAATCAATTCCTCTTAACTCTGTAATTGGATTCCAAGTGTTATCAATATCTTTAAATAAAATTGTTTTTTTATCTGTTTTGTATTCTTCATAAGGCTTATTTTGTTTACTTATCATTATGTTTTTAATAAAGCTTATGCCTTGTTTTGTTTCGCAAGTTAAACGAACTGTCAACCAACCACTTACATCAGTAGTTATTATATTTGACTTTCTATTCGCTTCTATACTTCCTAAATGAGTTGTTCCATCACCATGACTATCAACTCTACCTTTATAAAATCTAACCCAAGCATCTAATTCAGCACTAACATAGTATTGAGTATTAGGTTCAACTCTTATGTGATACCAGTTAGATAAATAGTTTTGTTTAGAATCTATAACAAACTTTTCACCATCATAATTCCAGTCCCCTTTAAAAATTGATACACCTTGAGTTTCATCAAATAGATTACCATATTCTTTTCGAGATGAAACTTCTATTCCATTGCCAACACTTGCAATACCTTCAAAGTAGCTAGGTGGGTTTTGGGTGTGGTCACCTTCTAAGACTAAAACATCCTTAACTCCTAATATGCTATCAATAGGCGTATCACTGCGATGGCAACCGATAACGACTGCATGTACATCAACATCACGTGTATTTAATTTAATAGCATAGCCTGCATAATCAGTATTATTAAGTTTTTTAATATCTGTTTGCGAAATTGTGTACTTTCCTGTTACATAACTGTAAAATGAGAAGGATAAATCATTAATAGAAGATATGTGCTTAACATTAGCTATAATAGTGTAATCAGTATCTTTCTTAAATGTACCTTTCTTTAGAATTACATATGAGCCTGGATTAGTAATTTTGTACTCTAAGTTATTAGTTGTAGAAACAAGTGAACTTATCTGGGCAGAACCTTGCTTCGTAAGGACTCCACTTGAAATATTAACCAAACTCTTACCGTATATCTTCATATCCTTAACTACTCCGTTTTTCGTATCCTTACAAACTAGATAACCTTTGTTTGTTTCATACTCGAAGTCTTGACTTTCCCTTAATCCTTCAATATCTGCAACTCTATTAGATAAATTGTTTATTTCATTGCTATTAGCTTGTACTGTACTAGCTAAAGACTTGCTAACAGCAGCCTTTATAGTTGCATCTACATCGCCTGCGATAGTGTATATGTGAGTCTTGTTTGCGAATGAGTTAAGTTTTATTTGAATGTCTTTAGGCAAAACTATTTTTTGAGGAACTAATGCTCTACATTTAATCTCCATATTATTATTTTTTAAATAATTAGTAATTGTTTGTTGAGATATAACCTCTCCTATCTTAGCCTTATTTAATTTGATAACAAGGAAAGAATCAGCATAAATTCCTTCTTCGTCTTTACTCCACATCAAATTAAATTTAAGTTTATTACAATACATTTGTACTATATCTGCATTTGATGAGAATGTATTAGAATTTGGCAATACAGTCAATCTATCCCACTTTAATCGAACTGTATTAGAGCCTTGTTGATATATTTCAATTGGTAATGTACTTCCATCTATTAATCCTGTTACAGTCCCTTTGTTTATACACCAAGTTTTTTCTTCCTTGTCAAAATACAATCTATCCCATTTCGCTAATTGACAAGGTAATTTTATATCACATCTAGTTCCTTCATATGGAGTATATGGAGTTGAGACAGTTCCTTCTTCCAGCTGAATACCTTCATACTCTTTAAATTTGCATCTTACATATTTAGCATTTGAAGGTGTATTTAATATACTTGTAAATTCCCTTGATATAAATCTTTTGTTAGAATCATAATAAGAATTAGTATTATAATTACTTGTAGCAAAATTCCTCACATATTTTTTAGAACTATCTATTTTTATAAAATCCGTTACAAATCCACCATCTTCGGCTTGAATTTGACCATCCGAATTAATTGTGGAATTTCTTTGCACTTTTCCTATATCAATCAAGTTCTTCCCACATGATAAAATACTAATTTTATAAGTACCATCACCGCTCGGGATTCCAACCGATTTTATATCTTGTAATCTACTTACATCCTGTACTGTATTTCCTTGTACCTCTAAATATGAAACTATCCCACCTACTGTATCATTAAACGATAAGTAAGTTCCTTCTTTAGTCTCTTCTACAAGTTTGCCTTTTGCTAAATCTCTTTCAAGTCTATCTTGTAAACTAACTTCTCCATCCCTTGCTTTTATAACCTCGGCATCTTGTTGCTTACTAGCCTCTAATGCATTAAAATCTTTTTTAAGATTTTCAACCG
>NZ_JAKEDR010000238.1 GCF_023653455.1 Paraclostridium ghonii | reverse complement strand
CTCTCTCTTCTTCTCCCTTGTTTTTTTTTTTTTCTTCCTTCTCCTCCCCTCTTCCTCTCCTCCTCTCTTTTCGTCGGCTGCGTCCGCTGTGTCTCAGCGCCAGATATCTGACTGATACTATTTACAATTGGAACTTTAATATTAAACTCAGTCTCCATATCATCACTTTCTACATCTATGTAACCCTTATATGATTCTAGTAAATTCTTAATTGAGTATAGCCCATAACCTCTATCTTCGCCTTTAGAAGAATATGCCATTTCAAATATTTTTATAGTATCTTTTATTTTCGATCCATTGTTTTTTATACAAATATTATGATAATTTCCATCTTCATAAATATCTACATGAACATATTTATATTCCTTATCTGAGTACTTGAGTTCATCAATTGCATTATCTATTATATTTAAAAGTATAGAACTTATCTCTGAATCTGTTAACTCTATATTTTCTAATAAACTGTCAATACATGCCGTCAAATCTATATTATACTTAGAAGCTCTTAATTTTTTGGTGTTTAATATAGCATCTATGCAGTGATTACCTGTTACAAATTCTATAGATATATTGTTATCGTAATCTGCCATACTTAATATATACCTTCTTGCATCTTCAATTTTTCCACTTGTCACTTGCATAAGAATTATTTGTAAATGATTCATATAATCATGTCTTTGAACTCTTAGCGCATCTACACTGTCTTCCATTTGCTTTAAGTTTTTTTCCATTAAACTTTTTTGTAATTCATTTAATGCTTTTCTTTTATCATAATTTATTGTCATAAATATTAATAAAATCAATATTAATATTAACGAAAGAACTACAAAAACTCTTACCATTATTTCTGTATTAAAATGCAAATTACTTACACTGTATAAAAGTAAAATTAAAATTCCGATTATAGCCATTATTAATATACTTACATATAAAAGAACCTGTTGTGCGTATTGGTTTTTCTCAGACATATTTTTCAAATCTATAGTTTGTTTAAAATATTTATACTTTACTAATTTCATAAAAATAGCCATAAGTAAAATCGCCATATAGCACGACAATACTCTTAATAGATTATTATTCAAAACAAAATCAAGATTAATTCCCATAAAGTTTATAAGAATAATTATTATTACTTCTGATGTAATCCTCATTCCTAACACTATAGCGGTTATAATAAATGATTGTGCTATATTTAAATTGCTAAAAAATTTTACAATTATAGCTGAAAAGATGAATAGTAAAACATTACTAATTCCCAAAGGAAAGTTATTGAAAAAAAAATACATAAGCACTACATATATAAATGACATTTGTACTATATTCTTTCGATTTATACCCTTTGTTAATTTTTTAATAAAACAAAACATAACTACAGCTTCTGGGATACCCATTAAAATTAAATTTGATATACTTATATTAACCACCCCTTACACTAAGCCTCTATTTATCCTCATTTTTTTACATTTATCTACATTCACATATTAACATATCTATAATATTTTTACTACAATTTAAATATAAGTTTATGGATTTTTTTACCATTGAGTTATCTCAAATCTCTTTTTCTTATAAAATAAAATAAAAAAATAAAATAAAAAAAAGATTTGAGATAACTCAAATCTTTTTTATTAGAATAATAATATTAAACCAACTATCATAGCTGATAATGTACTAACTAAGAAACCACCTATCATACCTTTAAAAGCTATGTTAGATATCTCTGTTCTTCTTTCAGGACAGAATACTGATATTCCTGATATACAAATACCTATACTTGATATATTTGCAAAACCTGCTAAAGATATTGATATAACTAAAGCAGTTCTAGCATCAAGTGTAGATATTATTTTTCCTAACTCACCAAATGCAATAAACTCATTTAATACCATTTTACTACCTAGTAATTGCCCAGCAGTTAATACATTTGATGGTTCAAGTCCCATTAATAATGCAAGTGGAGCAAATACATATGATAATATTTGTTGTAATGATAATCCTATTACTCCTAAACCACCATTAACTAAAGCAACTAAACCTGTTATAGCTATTAATGCTGCTCCTATACCAAGTGCCATTTGCATACCATTGCTAGCTCCCTCTGATATAGCTGACATTATGTTTGTATGAGCACCTTTTCTATCCATTTCTACCTTTTCAACAACTTCTTCGTGTTGAGTTTCAGGTATTAATAATTTAGATACTATTATACTACTTACTGGAACTAATGCCCCTGCTATAAGTAAGTTTTCCATAGGTATTCCCATTCCTACATATCCCATTAAAACAGTAGCTGACATACTTCCCATACCAGATACTAATACTAACATAAGTTCACTTTTAGTCATTAAATGTAAATATTTACTTACAAGTATTGGAGATTCTGTTTGACCTAAGAACATATTAGCAACTGCAACAAAACTTTCTACAGCACTTGTTCCTAAAACCTTTTGTATCGCACCACCTATTACTTTAACTACAAAGTTTATAATTCCTAAATAGTAAAGAGCTCCAACTAATGCTCCTATAAATACTATGTTACCAAGAACCGATATTGCAAATATAAATCCAACAGTTTTTCCATCAGCTAATGGTCCAAATACGAAACTTAATCCTTCCGCTCCATAACCTAATACGTTAGTTACAAAGTTAGATACTACTTGTACAACAGTTCTCCCTATAGGGAATTTTACTAGGAAAAAGGCAAGTACAAATTGTATTAGTAAAGCCTTCCCTATCAATTTCTTGTTTACTGACGATTTGTCAGAAGATGCTAGGTAAAGCCCACCTAATAACACTATGATTCCTAAAATATTTAAAATTACCGACATAGCTTTCTCCTTTTTCTTTGGTTTTCTCAATAATATATTATACACCATTTTCGACATTTTTCTACCACTTTTTGATGATTTTTACAATTTAATTCATTTATACGGTTATAAATCGTCGTTTATGCTACTTATTCTTCTCATTTTTAATGTTTTTATTTATACTTTATGTAAAAATGGGATTATAGTGTCCCATTTTTGTTTTTAAGCTTACAGCTTATTTTTAAACAGAAGCTCAATGTTTCTTTTGATCTATAGTTAATCTATTTGCTATAAACAGCTTTATGTTTGAAAAAGCATCTACATTATTATTTGGCTTATATATAAT
>NZ_JAKEDR010000237.1 GCF_023653455.1 Paraclostridium ghonii | reverse complement strand
ATAATTGGTAAAATATACAAAATATATTAAGGAGAGTATTATGGTAGATATTTTTATAGTAGAAGATGACAAAGCATTAAGCAGAGAAATTAAAATGTGTCTAAGTAAATGGGGATACAACACACATGAAGTAAATAATTTAGATAACATAACAGAAGAAGTTATATCAGTAAATCCTAAGCTCGTACTAATGGATATAAACTTACCATTTTATGATGGCTTTTACTGGTGTAATCAAATAAGAAATATATTGAAAGTACCAATAATATTTATATCATCAAGGGACAATGATATGGACATTGTTATGTCTATAAATATGGGTGCTGACGATTATATAGTAAAACCATTCTCAACACAAGTTTTAGTTGCAAAAGTACAAGCAATCCTTAGAAGGACATACTCATATAACAATTCATTAAAAAGCGATATTATAAAGTATAAAGATGTAACCTTAAATGTTTTAGAAAGCAAAATATATTTTAAAGATAATTCTGTGGAACTTAGCAAAAATGAATTTAAGATAATCAACATACTAATGAACAATCAAGGAAATATAGTTAATAGAGATACGATTATAGAAGAATTATGGGATAGTGAGGAGTTTATAAGTGAAAATACGTTAACTGTAAATATAAATAGGCTTAGAAAAACTCTAGAAAATGTAGGGCTAAAAGATTTTATAGTTACTAAAAAAGGTCAGGGGTATTGTGTAAAATGAATTTAAAAAATTATATAAAGAAAATAAGATTATCCATATATTTAGTTATATTTATAATAATTACAGTTAATATAAATATAATTTTAGATATTAGATTAGAAGAAGCTTTAAGTAGTCTAGTATACATAGATACAATGATTTTAATTATGTGTACTCTGTTTTTTATACTAGGATATCGTAGTTATATAAAAGATTATAAAAGATTATTTGATTATATAAATAACAATAAAAATTGTAAATTTAAAAATGATAAATTAAAAGAAGTCATAGATAGGAATTTATTAGAAAATGAAAAGGTAGTAGAAAGTTTAAGGAAAGAAATAGAAGAAATAAATGACTATATGACAAAGTGGATACACGAGATAAAAATACCTATTGCAGTTTTAGAAATTATTAATCAACGCATTAGAGAAATAGAAAGTAGCACTTTAAATAGTTTTGATTTACATAAACAAATAAATATTGAACTTAAACGAATTGATAATCTAGTTCAACAAGCTCTATATATTAGTAAATGTGGAGATTATAGTTCAAGCTTTTTAATAGAGGAAATTAATTTGGATAAATTAGTAAAAGAGATTATAAAAAAGAATAAATACTTATTTATATATAACAGCATAGAACTAAAAATAGGAAATTTAAATAAAAACATATTAAGTGATAAAAAATGGATTATGCATATAATTGAGCAGATAATAAATAATTCTTGCAAATATATTAAAGAAAATGGAATTGTAGAAATTTATATTCAAAATGAAGATAATGCAATAGAGCTTCATATTAAGGATAATGGAATTGGGATAAAAAAAGAAGATATAAATAGAGTATTTGATAAGGGGTATGTAGGAAAACATAAAGAAATAACAAAATCTACAGGTATGGGATTATATATATCAAAGAAAATGTTAAATAAATTAAGCCATGATATAACTATAGAATCAAAAGAAAATGAGTTTTGTGATGTATGTATAACATTTTATAATTTATCAGATTACTTCAATGTTACATAAGTGTAATGTTTAACCTTTAAATTGTAAGGAAGATGGATAGATTGCAAAATAATTAGCTTATACAATATAAGTATAAATTAATTAAAACTTGGAGGTTAAGATATGTTAAAAGTATTAAATCTAAATAAAAGTATTAAAACAAATAAAAATACATTTAAAATTCTAGAAAATATAAACTTAGAAGTTAAAGACGGAGAATTTATAAGTATTATGGGACCATCTGGAGCAGGGAAAACAACATTGTTAAATATAATGTCCACTATTGATAGACCAAGTCAAGGTAACGTTTATTATGATAATGAAGATGTTCACTCTCTAAAAAATAAAGATTTATCTAAGTTTAGACGTGATAATATAGGATTTATATTTCAAGATTACAATTTATTAGACAACATGAGTATAGAAGACAATATAGCACTACCTCTTGTTATAGCAAATGAAAATCCACATAAAATTCAAAAAGAAGTTAAAAAATTAGCTGATTTCTTCGGTATAAAGCAACATTTAAAAAACTATCCATATGAATTGTCAGGAGGACAAAAACAAAGAGTTGCAGCAGCAAGAGCTATTATAACTTCTCCATCTATTATGTTTGCAGATGAACCTACAGGAGCATTAGATTCTAAATCTGCATCAGAGCTTTTAAACTGTTTAAAAGAAATGAATAAAAAGTTTAATGTAACTATAATAATGGTTACACATGATGCATTTACAGCAAGTTACTCAGATAAAATTATTTTTATAAAAGATGGAAGATTAAACACTAGAATCGACAGCAATGGAAATAGAAAAGATTTCTTTAAGCAAATAATGAACTTATTAACTTCTATGGGAGGTGAAGTGAGTGAATTTATTTAAGCTAAGTTTAAAGAACATAAAACAAAGTATAAAAAACTATGGAGTATATATTTTTTCTATGGTTTTCTCTATAGCTGTATTTTATAATTTTACAACTTTAATTTTTAGTAAACAATTTACTGAAATAAAAGACATAAATGCTGTATCTATGGCTGCTGGAATGTGTGCTTTTGTACTGATATTTTTCTTTATATTTTTCATATCGTATTCAAGTAAATTTTTTATTGAACAAAGAAAAAAAGAATTTGGTATATATACGTTTATGGGAGTTGAAAATAAACAGATTGCACGCATGTTTTCATTAGAAGCATTGATAATTGGATTAATGTCAATGCTAATTGGAATGGGTGTTGGGATATTACTAAATAAATTATTTTTAATGGCTTTAATTAAATTAACTCATGCAAATAAAGCAATAAATTTTGAAGTGAATTTTATATCGGTAATTCAAACCTCAATAATATTTTTAATAATACTAATTAGTGTTTTTATAAAAGAATACATTTGTTTAACAAAAACAGATATAAGTAAACTTATAAATGCAAAAAAAATATATCAAGTAGAAAATAGAAAATTAAATAATATTAAAGGAATAATAGGATTTTTAATAATAATGTTAGGT
>NZ_JAKEDR010000236.1 GCF_023653455.1 Paraclostridium ghonii | reverse complement strand
TCTCTATACTATTCATTTATAAGATTGTGATTATTATAGATACACATAAAATCACTTTACATGTTATTCCATAATGATTTAGGTTTATTACCTCCAATTATTACCTCATCTTTTATTATATCAATAATTTCTTAATTATGCCTTAACAATATTGTAATTTATTTTTTGCTTAAATTAGGGTATATTAATATATATTTATTTTTTTAATTTTCCATTAAAATGTGTAATTTATTTTTTTATGGTAATATATTATTATATATTGAAATTTAATAAAGTAATATACTTTTATTGAAAGGAGCTTTATGCTATGAAAAAACTTTCTTTATTTATAGTAGTTAATGCTATATCTCTATATATAGTATCACTATTAATGAGTAGTGTTTCTATAACCTCTTTAGGTTCTCTACTTATACTAACAATTATTTTTGGTATTTTAAACCTAACAATTAAACCTTTGATTCATTTTTTCTCATTGCCTATAACCTTTTTAACTTTAGGTTTATTTTCATTAGTTATAAATGGTATAGTTCTAAAATTAGCTTTTAGTATAGTTCCAGGTGTTCATCTATCTGGATTCATTAGTGCTATAGGAGCTTCTATATTGTTATCAATTGCAAATACAATTATATATAATGTGCTAGATTAAAAATAAAAAGGAGTTATCTCTAAATAGAGATAACTCCTTTTTATTAAGCATTTACTTGTTTATTTGATTTTTTCTCTCGTTTGACCGATTTATCATTTATTTCATCAATTACTACTGCTATTGCGTTATCTCCTGATACGTTAGCCGCAGTACCAAAACTATCTTGAGTTATGTATAATGCTATCATTAAACTTGCAAGACCTCCATCTGATGGTATTCCTACCATAGGTAAAAATGGAAGGGCACTCATTATAGCTCCACCTGGTGCTCCCGGTGCTGCAACCATAGCCACACCTAACATAAGTAAATATGGTAATATTACAGCTAAACCATAATTCATTTGGTTCATCATTAAAACAGCAACAGTAAATGAAGTTACTGAGATTATACTTCCAGCTAAGTGAATAGTTGCACAAAGAGGTACAACAAACTCTCTTATTTGCTTAGATACTCCATTTTTTTCAGCACACTCTACATTTACAGGTATAGTAGCTGCTGATGATTGAGTACCAACTGCTGTTAAATATCCTGGTATTTGATTTTTAATTAATTGTATTGGATTCTTTTTAGAATATGTACCCGCAAGAGTAAACATGAAGCATACATATATTAGGTGAAGTGGTATTACTATTAAATACACTTTACCAAATATTTTTAATATATCCCACACTTGACCTGCATAAGTTATATTAGCAAAAGTTCCAGCTATATAAAGAGGTAATAAAGGTATTATTATTTTAGCTAGAGTAGATTTTATTATTTCTTGGAAATCCATAGCTATATTAAATAAACCTTCTCCCTTTCCACGACCTCTAAGAGCTGATATACCAAGTCCCATCATAAATGCAAAAACAATTGCAGCTGTTACATCTAACATTGGTTTTAATGGTATAGTGAAAATTGCTTCAAGCATACCTGAATTTGGATCACCTATAGAACTAGCTATACTAGAGTTTATAAAAGTAGGGAAAATAGTTACCGCAACTGTATATGCAAGTAAACCTGCTACTATTGTAGAACAATATGCTATACCAGTTGTTATACCTAATAACTTTCCTGCTCCTGAGCTTAATTCAGCTATTCCTGCTGTAACAAATCCTAAAATTATGAATGGGATTACAAATTGTAAAAATGCCGCAAATAAACCACTTATTGTAACTAAAATTTCAATTACTACCTTTGGAGCATAACTTCCTAAAATAATACCGACTATTATCGCTATTATTAACTTAGGTACTAGCCCAATTTTTTTCTTTTCTTTTGTCAAAATAATTCCTCCCCCTTGTAAATATTTTATGATAAAAACCATTTCCCTTTTAATAATATTATACACTTAGACACAAAAAGTCAATATAGTTAAGAAAAGTAATATTTTTGAGAAATTTCTGCAAAATAAAAGGCATATCGTTTCTACGATACACCTTTTTACATATATTAAGCCGCATATTCTTTATTTTTAATTTTCTTACTTTTTCTATCCATATTATGATGTGTTATCATCGTGAATATCCCACTTCCTATTAATACTGCATAATATACAAAGCCTCCATATAAAAATATTGCATACCCCATAAGCGGCTGTGGAAATACACTTTTAAATATTGCAAAGAATGCCAATTCACTAGCTCCTACATTTCCTGGAGTTGGTATAGGAGATATTGCCATATATAAGAATGCTTGTAATGTAAGCATATATATATACGTATATCCACTTAAATTAAATGCTTTATATATCCAAAATGAAATACTAAAATATACACTTAACTGAACTACAGTTATTAAAATAGTTAGTATAAGCGCTTTTTTATTTTTTATAAATAAATTTACAGATTTACTATATTCATCTGCAAAACTTTCTATCTTCTCAGCTTTACCGTCTAAAAACTTAAATAATTTAAATTTCACTAAAAAGTTTATAATGTATTTAGATACTTGCTTGATTAGTTCAGGATTATATATAACCATCATAGACACGATTAATGTAAATGCATTCATAGCAATTCCGATTAATATTAAAGGCATAACCCCTCTTAGCTCTTTTAGTATAGTTGTATTAAATAGTACTAATATAGAACAATAAAGTGTAACTACAACTTGATATATTATAGATTTATTCATTATAACTGCCGTGGCTTTACTAGCTGGCATTTTACATTTATTTAATACATATATTTGAATAGGCTGACTTCCTGATGCAAATGGAGTTATTAAATTATAATAAAATCCCATAGTAGCTAGTTTAAACCCGATAAATCTGGTCTGAACTTTATGAGTACTGTCTATTACAACCTTTAAAACTACACCTTCCAATATCATATGAAGCATAACTGCACATATTCCAAAAAATATAAACTTTTTATCTACCATATCTACAACTTCATCAAGCATATCTATATCTAAAGTTCTATAGACTAAGAAAATTGTTATTCCTAATATAAACACTAAAAAGCCATATTGTAATAAGTTTTTATTAAATGTCTTTTTATTTTTCATAATATACCTCCATCCCCTTTGACCTGATACTACTTATTATACAATATATTTGGCTTTTATGATATTTATTATTTCTTACTTTTTTGTAACCAAAAGTAAAGATTCACTCCTAATCATCTATATACTTCTAC
>NZ_JAKEDR010000235.1 GCF_023653455.1 Paraclostridium ghonii | reverse complement strand
AAATATTGCTTATAATGAATTATCTGTTATATTATTTATATAACAGATAATTCATTATCTTATTAACAATGGAAGGATGTAAAAACATGATATTAAATCTAGATTTTAATAGTGATAAACCTATTTATATACAGATAAGAGAGGAAATTATAAAATCTATTGCAAATGGAGATTTAGAGATTAACGAATCTCTTCCATCAGTTAGAGCTCTAGCAGATGAAATTGGTATAAATCTACATACAGTAAGTAAATCGTATAATCTTTTAAAAGATGAAGGGTATATAAATATCGATAGGAGAAAAGGTGCAATAATAAATGAGCTTCCTAAACAAAAAGAAATTAATAATTTTAATAAAATTAAAGAACAGATAGAACTTTTAGTAGCAGAAAGCTATTTAAAAGGAGTGGAGAAGAATGAGTTTATAAGTTTATGTGAAAATTACTTTGAAAATTATGGGGTGAAAAAATAATGGAGAATTTAGTAGTTCTTATTATAATGATTCCAACAATTTTAATAGTACATCTATCTATGTTGTACATACAATTGTTAAGTGGGAAAAATTATTTTTATGGAGTATATATTAAAAATATAGAAATTGAAGAAGAATATAAAAAAAGAATTGATAAAAATTATAAAAAGAAATTAAACTTTACTTTGATTGCTTTGATAATTTCAGTATTGTTAATACATCAATTATTTATATTAAATGCTGGAGTTGAATTAACTATATTTTTAACTTTATATTTAGGACTTAATTTTTGGTATTTAAAAACTAGTTATATAGAAGTGGCAAACTTTAAAAGTGACTTTATTGCTATATCTAATACTGACAATCCTATAAATACAACTAAAGACAAAAAAACTGTTGCTATAGATACAAAATTTATAAGTGAAAAGTCTAAGATTAAAAATAAATTTAAAATTTTATTTGGAATATGTATACTAATATCTTTAATAACATTTATATATGTTGCATTAAATTATAATAGCTTACCAGAAAATATACCAACTCATTGGGGTATAGACGGAAAGCCAGATATATTTTCTCCTAAAACATGGAAAAGTGTATTTTTGATAAATATTTTAAATATATCTATGGTTTTAATGTTTAGCTATTTAACTATTGAAACTATAGGATCTAGAAGTTATATAGATACTGAAAATAAAGAAGAAAATAGAAAAAAAGCTTTAAAATATTTAAATAAAATGGGTTATGCATTTTGGATATTAACTATAAGCATACAAATGACAATGATACCTGCCCAATGGTCTCTTGTTAGTGGCATCAATACACCAACAATTGTATTTTTTATAAATATGTTTTTGTTAATGGCAGTTTCAATTTATTTAATATATATTATGATAATGTTATCTACGTTAAAATCTAAAAATAAAAACTCATATATAATAGAAGCTGATGATGAAAAATGGATTTATGGATTTATATATTATAACAAACAAGACCCATCATTTATGGTTGAGAAGAGATTTGGGGCTGGATGGACATTTAATATGGCTAATAGAAAAAGTAAAATAATGTGTATATTTTTATTATTAGTATTTATAGTGAGTATTATTGGATTTTAAAAGATATAAAAAGGTCTACATAAAAATGTAGTCCTTTTTTAATATTTTAATATAAATGATAATCTAAGCTTCGATAATATAGAGAAATTAAAGAAAACAAAAAACATATCTAAAATGTTACTGAAATGTAAGATTATTTTTTACTTGATATAAGGCTTTTATTTTAAAAAGAGTGTAAAATAAGTTTATAAGTTTTACTAGGAGGAAAAAAATTTGAAAAATATATTAAAAGTACAAAGTATAGAAAAATATTACGGAAATAGAGATACTATAAATAAAGCAATTGATAATATAAGTTTCAATGTAAGCGAAGGTGAATTTTTAGGAATAATGGGGCCAAGTGGAAGCGGTAAAACAACGCTTTTAAATTGCATATCAACAATAGATAGCGTATCTAGTGGGAGTATTATTATAAATAATCAAGATATAACTAATTTAAAATCTAAAAAATTAGACAAGTTTAGGCAGTCTGAGTTAGGATTTATATTTCAAGATTTTAATTTATTAGATACTTTAACTGCCTATGAAAATATAGCATTAGCACTTACTATTAAAGGAGAAAAGACATCTATAATAGATAGTAAGATAAGAGAAGTGTCGAAACATCTTGAAATAGAAAAAGTCCTTGATAAATATCCATATCAGATGTCTGGAGGACAAAAGCAAAGAGTTGCATCAGCTAGAGCTATAGTTACAAATCCCTCATTGGTTCTTGCTGATGAACCAACAGGTGCTCTAGATTCAAAATCTGCAAGGTTATTACTTGAAAGGTTTGAAGCTTTAAATACAGAATTAAAAACTACAATTCTAATGGTAACACACGATGCTTTTACAGCCAGTTACTCACATAGAATTTTATTTATAAAAGACGGTGAGATTTTTAATGAATTGATTAGAGGAAAAGATAGTAGAAAAGAATTTTTTAATAGAATAATAGATGTAATCACCTTGCTTGGAGGTGATGATAGTGTATTTTAAAATCGCAATAAGAAATGTTAGTAAAAGTTTTAAAGATTATAGCATATATTTTTTAACATTAACACTTGCAGTTAGTATATTTTATAGTTTCAATTCAATTGAATCACAAAAAGCTATGTTTGATTTAAATAAGAATACAGCTGATTATATGGATACACTTAATATGTTAATTGAGATAATTACAATTTTTGTATCTTTTATATTAGGTAGTTTGATTTTATACGCTAATAATTTTTTGATTAAAAAACGAAAAAAAGAACTAGGTATATATAGAACATTAGGTATGGGCAAATTAAAAATATCAAAAATATTAATATTAGAAACGATAATAGTTGGAATAGTGTCATTAGTTATTGGTTTGGCAATTGGTTTTATACTTAGTCAAGGTTTATCAATTTTTACATACCAAATTTTCGAACTAGATATGAGTGAATATAAGTTTATAATTTCACCACATTCTATAAAAAAGACTGTATTTTATTTTGGAATAATTTATATATTAGTTATGATGTTTAATAGTTTAGCAATTTCAAGATATAAAATAATAGACTTAATAACAGCTAGTAAAAAAAATGAAAATTTAAAATTCAGAAAATCTACAACCTACATTATTACATTTTTATTGAGTATAGTTTTCTTATCAATCAGCTATAAATTAGTACTTAATATGGGATTAGTTAACTTAATAAATTCTACATTTTTAATTATTATAGGGTTTGGAATTTTAGGTACGTTTTTATTTTTTTATAGTTTAACTGGAGTTTTTATATATCTAGC
>NZ_JAKEDR010000234.1 GCF_023653455.1 Paraclostridium ghonii | reverse complement strand
CAATATATATTATATATGTATATATGATAGGGTTCATTTAAAACTATCTTTAAAGATTGTATAAAAGTATATGCAACTGAAAAAAACATCCCTGTAAAATTAAATCTAAATTGACTGTATTTAATAACCATAGCATAAGTAATTAAAATCATAGCGTTAACCATAACTGAATATACTTTAGCTTCGCCTTTAAATATAGCAAATAAAGTGATTGGAGCTACAAAATATACTAACGCATCTCCCACCAACCTCTTTTTCATAAACCTACCTCCACTTTTTGGATTTTTACACAACTCCTTCTTATATAAAATAAATTCTATTAAACTAGTCTTTTTCCTCCTTTTCGTATGCTCTTATTCACAAAAATAAAGGCTATCTAATAAAAGTTATATGCATATAACTTTACCTAGATAGCCTTTATTAAATTATGCTATTTTTTCAGGTTTTGAGTTTTTCTTGTTATCATCTTCTAGTAAATCTAATTTTTTAGCTAATATTTTAGTAGTACTAGCTTGTACTATTAACGTTATTAAAATTGTCATAAATACAACTGATGAAATTATTTCATATCCAGGAAGTTGCATAGAAACAATTATTCCTGATAATGCTGCTGGTATAACACCAGTTTCTCTTACCCACATCATAAATAATTTATCTTTAAAAGCCCACTTAGCTTGTCTATCAAATATAGTACATATTAGCACTACTAATGGTCTTGCTACAAACATTAATACTAAAACTACTAATAATGAAGGTAACCAGTATTGAGCTAGTGCTCCTAAGTCTACATGCGTTCCTAAAATTATAAATATAGCCATTCTACATAATGCTCCTACACTTTCTCTAAAGCAATGTTCTGCATGAAAGTCAATATCAGGAACCCAGAACCCAAATAGTTTTCTATTCCCAGCTATAAGACCAGCTATAAATACAGCCATATATCCGCTTCCATGTAATTTAGTAGCTATTTCATAAGCTAATGCAACTTTTAAAATGGATATTATTGGTGCATATGAGTGAAATACACCCCATTTCTTATCAGACACTAAAAGCGAGAATAGTAATCCTATTATTACACCAACCGCTAGTCCAACTACTACTGAAATTAATAATTCTTTTAAACTTTCACCAACTGAAAATGATCCCGATGTTATAACTGCTAATAAAGTACTTACTAATATTGCTCCAACTGCATCATTAAAGGCCGATTCACTAACTACAGTTTGCTTTATCTTATCTTTTATTGCAACTTGTTTAAATACTGGTATAAGTGCTGCTGGATCTGTAGACGCTATAACTGCACCTATAAGTAAAGCTGTCATAATTGATACTGGAAAAATCCTTACAGTTGCAAATCCAACGACAACAGTAGATATAACTACTCCTAACGTTGAAAGTAGTCCAACACTAACCTTAACTTTGTTTAAAACTCTTAAGTTTATCTCTCTACCGCCTTCATATAATATAAATGCCGATCCGAAAGTTAGTATAAGATTGTTTTCTATAGGAAAAGATTCTATACTTATTATATTTAAAACAGCTGGTCCTATTATTATACCTGCTATTAAATATAAAATTACATCTGGCAATTTTAGTAATTCACTTAACTTACCTAATATTATACCTGTTACTACTATTACTGAAAATATAAACAATAGATTATTTGTAGCTATTGCCTCCATTGTACTTTCCATACTATTCACCCCACTCTTTCTATTAATTAGATTTCTAACTTTTTCTTCATTAAATGATTTTTAATTATAGTACTCTTAAAATATAAAGTCAATTAGTTATAAAAATTTCTTTATATTTCAAAAAATCAAAAAACTTCCCAACTAATCTTCTTATTTTAATTTTTTTATAAAATAAACATAGTTTAAGGAATAATAAAAAAGTATTTTTTAAAAATACTTTTAAAATTAAATTTAATAATAAAAAAACTCGTATAATATATTTAAATTTTTTATATTATCCGAGCCTTTTTATTATAATTTATTTTTTTAAATCTATTTTTTAGTTATATCTAAAGGATTTTTAAGTTCTCCATTTATAGTTACTTCAAAATGAACATGATTTCCTGTAGAACGTCCTGTAGATCCAACCTTTGCTATAGGCTGTCCTTTAGATACTATGTCCCCTTCTTTAGCTATATTGTGACTGTTATGTCCGTATATAGATGTTTTCCCATCAAAATGTTTTATACATACTACATTTCCATAACCGTTTTGAACTCCTGAAAAACTAACAACTCCATAATCAGTCGCTAATACTTCTGTACCGTAATCAGCTGGTATATCTACTCCTTTATGAAATTTCTTTTCTTTAGTTATAGGGTGAATTCTATATCCAAAAGGTGAACTGAGCTCAGTAAAGCCTGGTACAGGCCAAGATCCATAATTTGCTTTTCCATTCATTTCACTTTTTAAACTATTCTCTTTTTCCTCTAAATTTTTAGATTCTTCAATTAAGGAAACTTTTGAATCTTCTAGGGTTTTTATTTCTGTCTCTACCGTACTTTTTAATACCTCTTCATTGCTTTTTATATTGCTCTCATCATCAACAAAATTCAATTGAACAACCTCTACATTATTAGATTCGCTTTCACATGATTTTGCTTGTTCTATATCTTTATCTATTTCAGAAATTTTTTCATTAATATTTCTCTGCTCAATTTTCAAATTGTATATATCTTTTACAATTTGTTCACTTTCCGAAGTCCCCTTCTCTAATCCATATATATTAAATGTACTCATAGTCGTTATTAAGCCTATAGTAATTAATATTTTTAACCTTTTAATCATAATTTAACCTCCTTCTCAATAACTATTTCTTAATATAGACAAGTTAAATGTAAATTATTCAAAATTTAACTTAATATCAATCACAGTGGACAACCAAACTTAATAAAATAATATAAACTATTTTTTAAAATCTATTAATTAATTTATTTACAAAGGGGAAGATACTATGGTTAAAAATCAAGAAGTTATATTCGGAATTATATCAGCTTTATTCATACTAATATACTCTGCATTATACATACTTTCTGACATATATTTAATATCAAATTCTAAAACTTTAAGATTAAATATAAACAAGATACTCCCTATGCTTAGTAAACTAAATACACCTTCATTGCTATTGTCACTAGCATTTTTAATTCCTCATATCTATAAATTTAAAAATAATTTTTCTATCTTTGATAGTAGTTCTATGTTATTAGTTGTATTGCTTATAGCTACTTGTACTAAATTAAATTTTTTAAGAAAATTAAATCTGAAACAATATTCATCTATAATTTCTTATTTGTTGATAATAAGTCTATCTGTACACATTTTTTTCAGATAAAAAAGTAGGGATTAAGTTTTACTTAATCCCTACTTCCATTCACAACAAAAATAATTTAATATATTGTAATT
>NZ_JAKEDR010000233.1 GCF_023653455.1 Paraclostridium ghonii | reverse complement strand
ATATCATATTTTTTCATTATTACTTTCGTTTAAATAATTTACTTATTTGTTAAACTTAGGTATAAAATTTTTTTAATTTTTATACCTAAGTTGGTTTTTAAATTTTTATATTAAATTATATATTACTCTTCTTCTAATAATCCTAGTTTTTTAGCTATATATTTAGTTGTACTTCCCTGAATTATCAAAGTTATTAATATTGTCATAAATACAATTGAAGATATAACTTCATATCCAGGTATTTTCATAGTTGTAATTATACCGCAAAGAGCAGCTGGAATTACTCCAGTTTCTCTTACCCACATCATGAAAATAATTTCATTTCTAGACCACTTAGCTTTTTTATCAAATATTGTACATAACAATACACTAATTGGTCTTGCTATGAAAATTAATCCTATTACAACAAGTATAGATGGTAAAAGATACTTCACTAAAACATGTAAATTAACTTGGCTTCCTAAAATTATGAATATCATCATTCTGCATATTGTCCCTAAAGTTTCTACAACGTTTAGATCTGCATCATAAGATCTTTGAGTTAACCAAATTTTAAAGTTTTTCTTATTTCCATTTATAATCCCTACTATGAAACATGCCATATATCCGCTACCACCTAATTTACTAGCTAATTCATATGAGATTACAACAGATAAAATAGATACTATTGGTGCAAAATCTCTTAATACACCATAAGGCTTATCACTTATAAGTTTTAATAATAAAATTCCTGTTGTTACACCTACTATAACTCCAACAATAACCATAATACTTAAGTTGTAAATATTTTCTTGAAATGAAAACTTTCCTGACAAAATTATAGTGATTATTGCAGATGTTAAAATAGCACCTGTCGCATCATTAAAAGCTGATTCACTTATAACAGTTTGCTTTACCCTCTCCTTAATTTTTACACTATTAAAAATTGGAACTAATGTTGCAGGATCTGTTGATGCTACTATTGATCCAGCAAGCAGTGCAGTAATTGAACTTACTTCAAATGATAATCCTATTATTTCCTTCATTATAAATGCTGATATTAAAACTCCTACAGTTGATAGTAATAATACTGTAATTTTAACATCTTTTAAAACTTTTAAACTTATTTCTTTACCACCTAAGTACAATATAAATCCAGATCCAAATGTTAAAATCAACTGATTTTCAATTTGATATGAACTTATATCAATAAACTGAAAAAATGATGGTCCTATAATTATCCCGGCAATCAAAAACAATACAACATCAGGAATATTAATCCTTTCACTTAGTTTACTGCATAATATTCCTGTTATAGCAACTATAGCAAATAATACTAGTAAATTATTACTAGCTATGGTGTGAATAGATGTTTCCATAAAAAAACCTCCTAAAAATTATTTCTACTTTAATAATAATATGAAATAAATTTTAGGAGATTCGTTGTTTTTTAATTGTTAATTTTATATTTTATGAAGCTTGTGTGCTTGAATTCCCAACTTCTATTTTATTGTTTAACTCTGCTTGTTCTTGTGGTAATACTATATTTAATACTATAGCTATAATAGCAACTACTATAAGTCCTGAATCTCCAAATATTAATTGTATAGGCTCTGGCATTTGAGATAATACTCCTGGAACTAATGTTAATCCAACTCCAAGCCCTAATGCTACTGCAACTATTGTACTGTTTCTATTATTTAAAGGCTCTGATGTTATAAGCTTTATTCCACTTACTGCAATCATTGCAAACATCATTACGCTAGCCCCTCCCAATACACTAGCTGGCATTAAAGATATTAATGCTCCAAATTTAGGGAATATAGCAGCTAATATTAAAAATCCAGCTCCTATTCCAACTACATTTCTATTTATAACTTTAGTCATAGCTATAAGTCCAACATTTTGACCAAATGAAGTTGTAGGCATTGAATTAAATAGAGCCGCTATCATACTTCCAAAACCATCAGCCATAACTCCACCTGATATTTCCTCATCTTTAGCATCACGTCCTATTCCTGAATGAGCAATAGCAGTTATATCTCCAACAGTCTCAACTCCAGAAACTATAAACATACATACAAATGCAAATATTGCATCTATATGAAACTCAAATCCAAATTGTAGTGGCATAGGAATAGAAATTAATGCCATACTTGAAATTTGAGAAAAATCTATTTTACCCATAGGTATAGCTACTATATAACCTACTACAAGTCCTATAAGTATTGAAGCTATACTAGTTATTCCTTTAGTATATTGCTTACAAAATAAAACAGTTGCTAGTACTATACTTCCTAATAATAAATTAGACATTGATCCAAAATCACTTGCTCCTATTCCACCTGCAAAATAATTAATACCTGTTGGAAGCAATGAAATCCCAATCGCTAAAACTACAGTCCCCGTAACTACTGGAGGGAAGAATCTTCTTATTTTTCTTATATATGTACCAAATATAATTTCAATTAAACTACCAACTAGACACGCGCCTAAAATACCTTCATATCCATACTTAGATCCTACAGCTACTGCAACTGAAACAAATCCAAAACTAGTACCCATAACTATAGGTAGTTTAGCTCCAAATGGTCCTAATCTGTAACACTGAACTAATGTTACTAATCCAGATACTAACATTGCACATTGAACTAACATTGTTTTCTCATCAAGGCTTAATCCTAATGCACCTGAGATTATTATTAGAGGAGTAACATTTCCTACAAACATTGCAAGCACATGTTGTAACCCTAATGGTATAGCTTCTTTAAGCTTAGGTCTTCCATCTAACTGATAAATTACTGAATTCTTTTCATTCATAAATTTTTTCTCCCCTTTAAATATCGTATGTTATAATTTCAAATTCTATTTAATATTCGTGTTTGTAATTTGATTATATCAGATTCAAAACTTTTATCAATACAAAATACGAATTTTTTTATTTTTTTATCAATAATAGTACGTATTTCTAATTAAAAAAGCTTACACTTTAATAAAAAGTATAAGCTTTTTTAATTATTCATTGTTTTTTTTATCTTCTTTATCTTTTTTACATTCTTCATTACTTATATTATTTTTATTTATTATATCATTCATAGATAAACTCGTATTTAATATATCTTTTGTATATTGCAAAGCATTTTCATATTGTCCATTTTTAAATCTATTTTCAGTCATATGCTTCACTCCTTAAGATTATTTTAGCAGGGAGGGAAAAAGTTTTTATTAGCTAATCTATTTCCTAATATATCTGCTATTTTTTTATTTTGAGAAATTTCTTGTGCAATCTCTTCTTTATTTTTATTTTCTTTTAATAGTTCTTTAATCTCTTTATTATTATCTAAGTTATCTTTTTCTTTATTAGCATCTTTTTTACTGGACATAATTTTACCTTCCTTTTATATTGTTTAATACTAGAATGTCCATATAGTATTTATTTTAAACTTATAAATTTTTCTATAAAAAAAATAAAAAAGAAAAGTATAAATAC
>NZ_JAKEDR010000232.1 GCF_023653455.1 Paraclostridium ghonii | reverse complement strand
AGGGCATTTAACCGTAGGTTTCAATTTTCTCGACTCCTTTCTATAGGGGGAATGTGTTTTGTGGTGAAACCATTGTAAACCCTATCGGGGTCGAGATTCAAATATAAATAAGTTAACAGAATGTTATTTTAAGCAAGGAGGAAGATATGGAAGTTGAAATATTAAAATATATACAGTCCTTTAAAAATCCTATATTAGATGCAATGTTTTTAATAATAACTATGAGCACAGAAGTACCTGTAATATTGCTATTTGCATCTATTTTATATTGGTGCATAAATAAAAAATATGGATCTAGGCTACTATTTGCTTTAACTGGAAACATAGCATTAAATACTGGAGTAAAAGAATATTTTAGAGCTCCTAGGCCAATAGGAGTTTCAGGGATTGAATCTATGAGGACATCAACTGCAACAGGATACTCATTTCCAAGTGGACATACCCAAATAGGGACTACTTTTTGGGTTAGTATTATGAGTATATTAAAAAATAAATATATGTATGTATTTGGAACTATAATGTTTATATGTATAGGATTATCTAGGTTATACTTAGGTGTACACTGGCCTGTAGATGTACTATTTGGATGGTTTTTTGGCATATTTTTTACACTTATTTGTAATTACATAATTACAAGGATTGAAGAGAGTAAAAAATATAGCTATTTTATGTTAATAGTAATTCCTATGATATTAGGTATATTTATTGTAAGTAGCATTGAATATATAGAAATGGCAGGTATATTAAGTGGATTTATTGTAGGGTACATAATAGAGAGAGAATGTATAAATTTTAAAGTGGATGTAAGTTTGAAATCTAAAGTGTGTAGATATATATTTGGATTAATAAGTTTAGGTTTTATATATGCTATTTTAAAATTAATAATGCCTACAAATTATATAGGTGAATATTTAAGATATTTTTTATTAATAGTATATGCAATGGCTGGAGCACCATTTTTATTTGATAAAATGTGGAGGGAATGATAAATTTGAAAAAAGTAGTTGTAATAGGTGGGGGAGCATCAGGTATGATAGCAGCATCAACTGCAGCTAGTATGGGACATGATGTTACCTTATTAGAAAAAAATGATAGATTGGGTAGAAAGTTACTTATAACTGGAAAAGGTAGATGCAATATAACCAATAATTGTGATATAGAAGAACTTATTGAAAATATACCTACTAATGGAAAATTTTTATATAGTTCATTTTATACATTTACAAATGATCAAGTTATAGATATGTTCAATTCTCTTGGAGTAAAAACTAAGACAGAGAGAGGGAAAAGAGTTTTTCCAGAAAGCGATAAAGCTAAAGACGTTGTTGTAGCATTAGAAAAACAACTAAAACAAAATAAAGTTAAAATTATTATGAATGCAAAAGTTGATAATATAGAAATTAAAAATAATGTTGTGCAAAGAGTTACTTTAAGTGACAAAACTATAATAAACTGTGATAGTGTAATAGTTGCAACTGGAGGAGTAAGTTATCCAAGAACAGGATCAACAGGTGATGGATATAAATTTGCTAAAAATTTAGGACATACTATAATAAAGCCTAAACCTTCTTTAATAGGCCTTGAGACTATAGAAGACGTTTATGATTTAAACAAGTTGTCGCTTAGAAATGTTTCCATAAAAGTAATTGACAAAAAAGGAAAAAGTATATTTGAAGATTTTGGAGAAATGGAGTTTAGTGAAGTTGGAATAGATGGACCTATAATAAAATCTGCTAGTTGTAGAATGAAATCATTTGAAAATGAAACATATAGGATTTTACTAGACTTAAAGCCAGCTCTAAGCGAAGAAATTTTAGATAAAAGAATTCAAAAAGATTTTAAAAAGTATACTAATAAAAAGTTTGAAAATAGTTTAGATGATTTATTACCAAAAAAAATAATACCTTATGTAATAGAGTTAAGCAATATAGATAGAGATTTAGTTGTGCATCAAATTTCAAAAGAGCAAAGAAAAAATTTAGTTAATTTATTGAAAAATATAGAATTTAAAATAAAGAAATATAGGCCTATTGATGAGGCTATAATAACATCTGGAGGAGTTAAGACAAGTGAAATAAATTCATCAACTATGGAATCTAAGTTAATAAGTGGCCTATATTTTGCTGGAGAAGTTATAGACATAGATGGATATACAGGAGGATTTAATCTTCAAATAGCATTTTCAACTGGTTACTTAGCAGGTATAAGCTGTTAAATTTACTCTCAAAATTTGTAGTTAAAAAATTAAAAAAAATTTATAAATTTTAGTATATAAAAAAACAAAATTGGCATAATAAGACCATGAACAACGAATAAAGTAAATGGAGTAAAAGTTGTTCATGGTGAATTTACCACTTAGAAAAAACTCCATAAATACTACAAATAAACTAATAAAAGAGAGGTAATCAACATGACAAACAACAATAACAATACAACTGTAGTACCACAAGCTAAACAAGCTTTAAACCAAATGAAATTAGAAATAGCAAATGAATTAGGTATGACTGACTACAACACTGCTGACAAAGGAAACATGACAGCAAGACAAAATGGATATGTTGGTGGATATATGACTAAAAAATTAGTTGAAATGGCAGAACAACAATTAAGTGGACAACAAAAATAAATAAAAAAAGGAAGGGTAAAACCTTCCTTTTTTTTTATACTAAAAAACCTACTAGTTATAGGATATATTTATATATGAAGTGAATTTTTTATTTAATACAAATATAGAGTAAAAATATATGATATGGATAAAATATAAATGAAATACATAAAAGGAGGCTAAATTTTATGGGATTAAATTTTGAAGAAATAAAAACTAAATTTATAAATGGGGATTTAGACGAAAAAATAAGAATCTATACTACAACTGAAGGACTTTCAGTTGAGCAATTTAAAGAATTACTTAAATATTATCCAATTCAACATCTTTCAAAATTAGAAAAAGCTTTAGGATAAAATATAAAAGCACTAAGGGAAATATATGCCTTAGTGCTTTTGTATTTTATAAACATAATTATAAATTTTTTCATTACCTAAATCTATTTTGCCAGTTGAAACATACTTGGAAATATTACTTACATCATCTAAGTCTAAGTACTGTTGAGGGATATTAAGTTCAAATCCAGTTTCATGTAAAAGTTTTTTTAGTTGTAATTGATCAGATATAGAAGGTTTTAAAACTGGTTTTTTTATTTTTTTTCTTTTAGAATTGTTAATAGTTTCGTTTTGATCTTTAATAAGCGTCTGTATGTAGCTTGTATAAGAATCTTTAAAATCTTCTTCGGTAAGCAAATTTTCATTTATTATAGAAGTTATTTCTTCATTAGATAATATGTTTTCAGCAAATTTATCAGCTGTTAACTTGCCTGTAGTTATACCTTTTTGATATTTTCTCAAAATTTTTTTAGTAAAACTATAAATTTTACTCCTAGTCTCCAAATCCAAGTCTTCGATAATCATTAAATCACTCCTTAATTATATTATATTAAGAGTATTAACAAG
>NZ_JAKEDR010000231.1 GCF_023653455.1 Paraclostridium ghonii | reverse complement strand
AAAACCGCCTGCTCTTATTCTTTCTATAAGAGTTCCTTGTGGAGACAATTCTACTTCAAGTTTACCTTCATTCATTAACTTACCAGTTTGTGCATTAGTTCCAATATGTGAAGCTATAACTTTTTTTACTTGATTATTTACTATTAATCTTCCTATCCCTTTGTCAACAAATGAAGTGTCATTTCCTATTATAGTTAAATTTTTAGCATTTGATTCTATAAGTGTATCTATAAGTTTCTCTCCAGTACCACACCCTAAAAATCCACCTATCATAATAGTCATATCGTCTTTAAAAATGTCTTTTAATTTTTCTAAAGATATAACCTTACTCATATTTTTTCCCCCTATTATATTTTAAGCTTTTTGTTCTGTTAATACCTTAGCTTCTAAACCCAATATCTCACGAGCTTCTTTTGGTGTAGCTACTTGTCTTCCTAATTCTCTAACAATATTTGCAGCTTTTTGAACTAATTCTCCGTTAGATTTAGCTTTTATACCTTTTTTCATATAAACATTATCCTCAAATCCTACTCGGATATGACCTCCCATTAACACACTTAGTGCTATCATGTCAAACTGGCATCTTCCTACTCCACTTACAGTGAAGGTAGCATTACTTGGTATACTTTCTCTCATAAACATTAAATCTCTATACGTTCCACTTATACCACCATTAACTCCCATTACAAAGTTGAAATGCATATTATCATTTATGAAACCTTTTTTGTTAAGCCTTAAAGCCATATCTACCATACCTTTATCAAATACTTCTATTTCTGGCTTAACCCTTAAATCTATCATCTTTTTACCAAATTCTTTTATAGTATTTTCAGTATTGACAAATATATCGTCTCCACCAAAGTTACAAGTACCACAATCTAGTGTTGCCATTTCTGGAGATAAGTTTACAGGTTGTATTCTTTCTTCATTGCTCATTCCAACTGCCCCTCCAGTTGAAGGTTGGACAATCGCATCTATACATTCCTCTTTTATTGCCTCCATACATTCTTTAAATCTATTTATATCTTGAGTTGGAGTACCATCATCATTTCTTACATGAAGGTGTATTATACTAGCTCCAGCATCATAAGCAGCTTTTGCTTCTCTTACTACTTCTTCTACAGTATATGGGACATTTTCGTTATGTTCTTTTGTTACCTCTGCACCAGATATAGCTGCTGTAATTATTACCTTTTCCATATTAAGAGCCCCCCATTTTTAAACTAATATCTTTGCTTGTCTTTAGGTACTACGCAAGTTCCGCTTGCCTTACAAACTACTATTGGTTCTTCTAAAACATCTGCTGCTGAATCACTTATATCAAATCTTGGTACTATAACTTTTCTAGCTTCAAATACCATTTTTCTTGAACTGTTACCTACATTCACTATTTCTCCAACAGCTTCTATATAATCTCCCGCATATACTGGCGCTAAAAATTCAACACTATCATATGCTTTGAATAATCCTTCATCTCCATCATTTTGAATAAGTAGTTCAGTAGCTACATCCCCAAACAATTGAAGCATTTTAGCCCCATCTACTAAGTTTCCACCATAATGAGCATCATGGCTTCCCATTCTAATTCTTATCATTGCTTTCATGTAAAATCCCCCCTAATGAATATATATTAGCTAATTGGTATAGATTTTTACCTATACCAATTAGTTAAAATCTTTTTATTATGCTAACTCTTGTATTAAATTTTTAATTACTTTATTAACATCTCCTACTAAAGAAAGGTCTGCTACTTCAAATATTGCTGCATCACTATTATTATTTATAGCTATTATATATTCAGACTCTTCCATACCAGCTAAATGTTGTATTGCTCCTGATATACCACAAGCAATATATACATCTGGTCTTACAGTCTTGCCTGTTTGCCCTACTTGACGAGATTTATCAATCCATCCTGCATCAACTACAGCACGAGAAGCACTTACTTCAGCTCCTAATAAATCTGCTAATTCATATAAAGCATCCATATTTTCTTTAGAGCCAAGTCCTCTACCTGCTGATATAAGAACCTTTGCATCTTCTATATTAACCTTTTTTATATTTTCCTTAACATATTCTAATACTTCTACATTCTTATAACACTCTAAAAAATCAACATCTATCTTTTCTACATTTCCTGTTCTAGTTATATCTTTTTCTAATTTTTTCATAACCCCAGGTCTTACAGTACTCATTTGTGGTCTATTATTTGGACATATTATTGTAGCCATTATATTTCCACCAAATGCTGGTCTAGTCATTAATAACCCTTGATTTTCCTCATCTATTTCAAGTGATGTACAGTCTGCAGTAAGTCCTGTTTCTATAGTAGCACTTACTCTTGGAGCTAAGTCTCTACCTATTGTAGTTGCTCCTACTAAAACTATATCTGGATTTTTTTTATTTATTACTTCTGTAAGGGCTTTAGTATATGTACTAGTTAAGTATACATCTAAATTTTCATCTTCAACGTAAACTACTTCATCTGCTCCATATTGTATAAGTTCTTCACTTAAACTTTCTATATTATGTCCTAATAATACAGCACTTAATTTATTATTTATCTTATCAGCTAACTCTCTACCTTTTCCTAATAATTCCAAAGAAACATTTTGTATTTCTCCGCTTCTTTGTTCAACAAAAACCATTACACTCATTGTTTTTCCTCCCATTGATTACTACTGCCTTAGTAATTTTTTGTCAAATCATTTTTAAGCTTTTGCTTCAGTTAATATAAACTTTTCTTTTAAAGAGTTTACAATTAATAATGCTGCTTCTTTTTCATCTACATCATGAAGTGTTCCTTTAGCCTTAACCCCTTTAGTAAAAGATTTCTTAACTTTAGTTGGTGAACCTTTTAATCCTATTTCTTCTATATTAACTTCTATATCCTTTAATCCCCACGTTTCTATCTTATCTTCTGACATACAATCGTATATTCTAGATACTTTCATGTATCTTGGACTATTCATTTCTTTTAAAGTAGTTATAAGCACTGGCATTTTAGCCTTTATAACTTGATATCCATCTTCAAATGCTCTATTTACTGTTATACTATCCCCTTGAATTTCCATCTTTTCAACATATGTTATTGACGGTATATCAAGGTGGTTTGCAATTTGAGGACCAACTTGTGCAGTATCTCCATCTATCGCTTGTCTTCCTGCTATTATTAAATCATGTTCTATATTTTTTATAGCACCTGCTATTGTTTTTGAAGTTGCAAGTGTATCAGCTCCTGCAAATGCTCTATCTGTAAGCAGTATAGCTCTATCAGCCCCCATTGCTAAAGCTTCTTTTAGCGCATTTTTAGCTTGTGGCGGTCCCATTGTTAGTACAGTTATAGTAGCTCCCGTTTGCTCTTTTATCTTTATTGCTTCTTCTATCCCCGCTTTATCATCAGGATTTATTATACTTGGAATGCCATCTCTTATTAATGTACCCGTTTTAGGATCTAACTTTACTTCTGTTGTATCTGGCACTTGTTTTATACAAACTAATATATTCATGTTTTTTCCTCCCAAATTTCTCTCAAGACTATTTAA
>NZ_JAKEDR010000230.1 GCF_023653455.1 Paraclostridium ghonii | reverse complement strand
ATATATTTAAAGGTGGTGAGCTTTATTGCAGGCAAAAACAAAAAAATATAATATTTATAAACTAAAAAAATGGAATATACAATTAGTATTAAACTTTACGCTACTACTGATATTTTTCTTTATGACACAAGTGGGTGGAGTTTTAATAGGACTTACATACTTAGAAGGAAAACTAGTATTACAGATTTTATCACTAGCTGTTTGCAATTTGATTTTTTATAAAACTATGAGATCTATAAGATTATTATAGATATTAGAAAAGAAATTAATATGAAAATTATTGCTACATATCAACTTATATTACAGTGAAAATTCACTTATAATATGCGTTGATATGTAGCTTTATTTATATAACCTCCCCAGTTGTAGCTAAAAAATACCCAGTTGTGTTCTTTATATTGTTAAGTAATTGAATGAAGAATATATTATTTATAAAGACAATTTATAAAAATTTGGGGAGGGAAATATGCCGATTTTAAAGATAAAAAACTTAAATAAAGTATACGGAAAAGATGAAACAGAAGTAAAAGCGTTAAATAATATCAACTTAGAAATAAACAAAGGGGAGTTTGTTGTAATAGTAGGGAAAAGTGGAAGTGGAAAAAGTACACTTCTTCATATAATAGCAGGACTTGAAACACCTACAAGTGGAGATGTAATTATAGATAATATAAATCTTTCTTCTCTAGATGAAAAGGAAAGATCACTACTACGTAAAGAAAAAATAGGATTAATATTTCAATCATATAATTTAATACCAGTTTTAACAGTACAAGAAAATATAAAACTGCCAACTATAAATACAAACAATCAAGATGATAAATATGTAAATGAACTAATGGAATTACTTAATATAAAAGAAAGAAAAAATCATCTACCTAATCAATTATCAGGAGGACAGCAACAAAGAGTTGCAATAGGAAGAGCTCTTGTAAACAAGCCAGCAATAATATTTGCAGATGAGCCGACAGGCAATCTAGACACTAAAACAGAAAGTGAAGTTTTAAATCTTTTAAAAGAATCTCAGAAAAAATATAATCAAACGATAATAATGATAACTCACAATATGGATATTGCAAAATATGCAGATAAAGTTGTAAAAATTGAAGATGGATGTATAAGAGAGTAGGTGGAATTATGAGACTTATAGATATAGTAAAAAGATATATAATGCAAAATAAGAAAAATTCATTATTAATAATTGTAAGTATTATAATTTCAACGTCATTATTTTTGTTTATGAATATAATAAGTGAAGATGTAAGAAGTATAATGATAGACCAAGCAAAACAAAATTTAGGAACAAAACATGCTCAGTATGGACTTAGAAATGATAAAGAAATTAAATATTTTGAAAAAAATTCAAGTATAGATAAATTAGGAAAAACAATGTTGCTAGGATTTAATGAAATGGGACATGGTCAAACTTTACAAATAGTAAATGATGATAAAAATGTTCAAGAAATTGATAATAGTTATGATTTAAAAGAAGGGGATTTTCCTATTAAAGAAAATGAAATTGCAATGGATTCTTGGTATATAGAACAAAAAGGTATAGAAAATCCAATAGGCAAAAGTATAAAGTTAGACTATACAGGTTACGATTCATCTGGTAAACATATTTTATACAAAGGAGAAAAAGAATTTAAGATAGTTGGTATTTTAAAATGTAATCCAATATTAAAGGCTCAAGGAACTTGTTTAGGGGTTATAAGTGAAGAATGTGCTAAAAAAAATATTCTTAGTGAAAACAAATACAATCAAGTAGTATTTAAATTTAAAAAAGAAAAAGATATATTTAAACAAGTTGATAAAATTGCACAAGAAAATAATTTAAATAAAGATGATTTTATGATAAATAAAGATTTAATAGTAGCAATGTCAGATAGTTTGAATTTAAAAATGCCATATATTATAGTTAATGTAATTCTTGCACTAGCGACTATATTATTGATTTATAATATTTTCTATATACTGTTAGCAAGCAGAAGAAAGGACTTTGGAATACTTAGGTCATTAGGATTTATCCCATCAGAAGTTTCAAAAACTATGATAATAGAAGTGTTTATATATACGATAATAAGTATACCAATAGGATTAATATTAGGTGGATTAATAGCCAATTTAAGTAGAGAATATGTAATCGGTGTAATATATGATATGAATTATGCAAATTCGATTAAAAGTCAAAGTTATATGAATTTGTATATGATTTCGGCGTTACTTAGCATATTAACAATAATAATGGCCGTATATAAACCTCTTAAAGATTGTTCTAAAATAGATCCTATGGTTTGTATGAGAAAAAGTGACGAAAGAATAAAAATAAATAAAAAATCAATTATAAGAAAATTTATGAGTAAGTTTTTTAAAGACTATGGAAATATAGCATCTAAAAATATACAAAGAAATAAAAAACGTACAAATTTAGCAATAGCCTCTATGGTAATAATATTTTTCTTAATGTCGACGGTATATAGTAAATCTACTAGTAACTTTCTAGGTGATAATGGATTAAAGCATTGGATTCCTGGAGACTATTTACTTCATAATATTGATCCTCGCTCTGCTAGGGATAATAAGATGTCGTATGATAAATCTACATTACAAGCTATAAAAAATATTGATGGAGTAACTAAAGTAAATCCATCTAGAGCTAAAATATTAGCTATAGATATAGACATTAATAAAATAGATAAAAAATCTAGTTATTGGAAACAATACCAAAATAGTATTGAATCAAACGCGGACTCTATAGAATTTAGAGAAGGTAAAAAAGCTTACAGAGAAGGATTTGAAGTTATGGGTATTGAGGATGATAGCATACTAGAGAATAGCATTATAGATGGCAAATGCAATCTAAAAGACATAGATAATAAGCCATATATATACATAGATAAATATTCAAGTGAAATATTAAAAATAAAAGTTGGGGATAGTATAAAAGCAAATCTTGATGTATCAGATAGTAAAACGGGAGAATATAAAGAAACTATATCAAAGGACTTAATAGTAGCAGGCATAATAGACTATATACCATTAACTTCGCAAGGAGCAGGATGTACATTTGGAGCTGTTATGTCGGTTAAGCAAATGAATAAATTCACAGGGCTTTCCACATATGAAAGATTTGATATATGGACAAGTAAATTTGCAAATCAAAAAAATATCGAAAGTGAATTAAATAAAATAATAGAAAATAGTGAAAAAGGAATTTTAATTCCATACAAAAGTGAAGCAGCGGGGATCGAAAAAAGTGATAATCAAAAAGCTATGATTATGACTCTAGTAGTTGGGATTATAGTTGCATTATCATTATTTAACTGTTGCAATACTATAGTTACTAGTATAAATAGTAGAAGTAGAGAGTTTGCATTATTTAGAGGTATAGGAATATCAAAAGATGAAGTGAAAAAAATTGTAGTGCTAGAAAGTTATATATATATTATAGTAGGATTTATTATATCGATAATTCCAACTTTGATAGTGCGATATATAATAATAAAGTCATTTGAAACTATTCAATTAATAAACTTAAAGTTTATAATAGCTACAATTTTAATATTAATAGTTGTAAGTGCTATTATTATAATAACTACATTAAAAACATTGAAAAATATTCAAGGTGATGATT
>NZ_JAKEDR010000023.1 GCF_023653455.1 Paraclostridium ghonii | reverse complement strand
TCCAAATGCCTCTGCAATATCTTTTACTATTCCACCTATGATTTCTCCGGCATCTCCTGCTATTCCAAATGCCTCTGCAATATCTTTTACTATTCCACCTATGATTTCTCCGGCATCTCCTGCTAGTCCAAATGCCTCTGCAATATCTTTTACTATTCCACCTATGATTTCTCCAGCGTCTCCTGCTATTCCAAATGCCTCTGCAATATCTTTTACTATTCCACCTATGATTTCTCCAGCGTCTCCTGCTATTCCAAATGCCTCTGCAATATCTTTTACTATTCCACCTATAATTTCTCCGGCATCTCCTGCTATTCCAAATGCCTCTGCAATATCTTTTACTATTCCACCTATGATTTCTCCGGCATCTCCTGCTATTCCAAATGCCTCTGCAATATCTTTTACTATTCCACCTATAATTTCTCCGGCATCTCCTGCTATTCCAAATGCCTCTGCAATGTCTTTTGCAACATCACTTATACTTTCTCCAGCATCTATAGCTATTTTAAACTGTTCTACAACACCTTTTAAAACATTACCTAAGATTATTCCTGCAGCTCCTGTTATTTTAAACTGTTCTGCAACATTTTTTAAAGTTCCAGCTATAGTTATACTTAACTTTGTTAAATTTTGAATAAAAAATAAAAGTGGTTCAATAGCTATAGTTAATAATCCTACTTTTGCAATAGTTTCCATCAATTGTGGATTTGTTTCAGCTATTCCTATAACCCATTCAGCAAATTTAGAAATTACACCAGCAACAACGTCTATTATAGGAATAAGAGCTATACCTAAATCAGATACAGCATTGTTAAGTTTTGCTAAAGATTCATTTAATCTTTTTTTGGTGTTACTCATTTCATTTAAAGCCTTATCAGTAGAACCTACAGAATTGGTCATTTCATAAAGCATATCATTAAATGATTTAGAAGATCTTTCCCCTTCTATGGTTTTCCCAGTTGTTTTATCAATAGAATCTCCTAAAAGTATTTGAGCACCCTTAGCAGCATTTGAATCTTCGAACATATCCTCTAATGATGATTTATTTTTTTTAGTATAATCATTGACTATAGACAATGCATCTGCAACAGAAGCTCCACTATCTTGTAATTCGGCAAATGATTTTCCAGATACTTTTTTAAGTACTTTATCAGCTTCACTTCCGCTTTTACTTAACTCATTAAACATACTATTTAAGCAAGTTGCAGATTGTGCAGTTGTAAGGCCTTTAGCTGTCATAAGAGCATAGCTTGCGCCTAACTGTTCTATATTCACACCTAACCCTTTTGCAGTTGGAATCACCTTTCCAAGAGATTGACCTAACGCCTCAACGCTTGTCTTACCAAGTCTTTGCGTTTGTATAAGGACATCAGATACCTTAATCATATCTTCTTGTCTAAGAGTATATTCACCTTGAACCATAGTTAAAATATTGGTAGCAGTACTTAAATCTATTAATCCAACTTTTGCAAGTTTATTAGCATCATTTAAGAATTTAGTAATATTTGTTTGATCAACTCCTGCTGAAATTGCGTCATATGCTGCATCCGCATAAACACTATAGGATATTCCTATATCATTGGCTCCATTTTTTAAGATTTGAGAAAATTTATCCCATTCACTCTTAGCTCCCCCTACACTTTCTTTATTAAGTCTAAGTAGAGAGTTTATTTTAGTAAAAGACTGTTCCGTATAAATAGATGTTGTTACACATACGGCTCCTATATCGGCTAAAGATTTAGTAACGTGCTTATTGATCCCGTCTCCCAAAGTTTTCATAGACTTTGCAATTTGTTCAAATTTTTTAGCCGAAGATAATGCATTATTATTAAAAGAGCTAAGTGCTGATACAGCATCTTTCATACCTTTTTCAAATTTGCTTCCATCTAAATCCAGATAAGCAATAGCATTTCCTAAGTTAATACTCATTATTCGTCACCTCCTTTAACCCTAAGTTGTTTCGCTAAATTGAAGGCTCTTTCCCTTACTTCGTTCTTAGTAAGGTCTTCGTCTTTCCACCTAGCTTTATTTCCATTTTCTAATTCATTAGAAATATACATACAAGCTTCATCAAAGCAAAATGCTGTATATTCATCATCAATTCTTAGAATTTCAGAAGGCAACTTATTATATTTAATTGATTGATTAATAATCCTTATAATATTTTTACTAGTCACGAAAATTCTCTAATGCTTTTACACCACCTTGAGAATATGTAAGTATTGCCATTAATTGTTGATCTGTTAAATCAATACCTACCTTTTTAAAATCATTATAAGAAGGATTAACTAAACAAGCTTCTGCCAATAGTTGCATCATTCCAACCAATTCCTTTAGAGTCTTAGCATCTTCTGTGGCTTTGGTTGCTAGTTCTCCAGTAGCTCCATTGAACATTTTCATAGCAGTGCTTAATAAAGTATTAGGAATTTTACCACTTGTTATTAATTCCATCATATTAGGTTTTTTCATTTCAACAATAAATGGAGTCCCATCATCAAAATTAGGAAGCTCCACTATATCAGTTTTTTTCATTTGTTTTAATGTTTCTATATTTGTAATTTTCATATATATTCTCTCTCTTTCTTTATAAAAAAAATAGACTAGGTTTTACCCTAGTCTTTATTAAAGTTATAAACTCTCAACTGGAAGTTCTGTTACTAAATCCATAGTATAAGTTTCCATTCCAGTCGTAGGTCTCGATTTCACTGTAAACTCAGAAGAATAGTATTCACCATCTTTGAATCCAAATTTAACTAAATCTCCTATACAATTAGAATAAGTAACCTTTATATATTCTCCAGTTGAACCTCCTACTCCCACAACTTCGGTATAAACACATATTTCTTCTATCTTTACAGGTTTTAAAGCTCCAACAGTAGGCCCTTTATAATTAAAACCTTTAGACTCAGTACCTGGAGTATAAGCTCCACCTTGTAACTTTTTCATTAGTTCTGGTCTTATTCCGTTGTCTTTAAATTTTAAATTATAACCTTTTATTATAGTAGGTGTTTCCTTATTTGCAATTAATTCACCTTTTATAATAAGGTCTTGCTTATCGCCTTCTTGTACTTCCGGTTCAGCCTCATATTCATCAGCTGTTTTAATTTGGTATCCATCTAAAGTAACCATTACCACATCGGTAGTAGGTATAAATTCTTGATTCATTACAGCACCTTCCTTCTTTTATTTTCATATTTTAATATTGTGACATAAGCTTTTTTTTCATCTTCAACTATAATTGGATACGGAGTATAAGTATCTTTATAACTTAAAGCCTTCATAACTCCTTTTACACTATCTATAAAGTCAATAAATTTGCTATATCCACCTAATGGATAATACAACAACAACTCCACTTCTTCCTCAACCATAGAATTATTTAAAGAACGTGGAGTATTATTTTTAACAACTACATATTCTTTTTCACAAATACCGTGATGTTGACCTATGCTATAGCAATCAACGCCATTTGTCTTTAAATGTTTGTAGATTGTTTTAAACATATTAACACCTACTTAAATATTTTCTCTAAACCCTTAACCGCTTTAGGTCCTACTGCATCAATAGTAGGTTTGAGTATACTATATTTACCTTCATTACACATTTCAAGGTATATGCCATAGTCTACGCCATGACTTATACTACATCTAACTTTATTTCCAAGATTTTGGCTTTGACCAGTTATCTTATCTTTAGCATCTGAATCCTTGTCATTCCAAGGTATATGTGATTTTGCATAAGATTCCATCTCCTTAGCAACCCTATCTCCATGCACACCCAAAGCTTCCATATTCTTAGATTGTTCTTTAACTATATTTTTAATAATATCACTCATATCTAAATTGAAACTACTCATGTTTAGCACCTCTTAACTAGAATATCAAAATATATATTCATGTTGTTACAATTACCTTTATCAACTACTTTATATTTAATATATTCATAAAAAAAATAGTCACCTTCTTTTATCAAGCAACTATCTTCGTTATAAGTTAACATTAAATAACTTTGTTTTTCTCTTTTTATAGTTCCAGCATCATTTGTTATTTGGGAAATTACACTACTTCCATCATGCCAAAATCCAGTAACTTTACAAATTTCATGTGCTAAATCTGGTTCACCAAATTCATTAGTAGAATCTCTTAATATAGTAACAGAAGTAGGAAACTTATTAATAACTTTTAATATCTTAGGCTTTATTTTATTATCTATCATAATATCCTGCTCCCATTAGGCTTATATTTCTTTGCTAATCTAAGCCAATACTGATTATTATTAGCTAATTGCAATCCACCTGGTAAACTTATACTATCATCCTCTGACTTCAGTAAAAAACATTCATATGCAGTTTTATTTATGTCGTCACCATTTTTGTTTAAATAGTAAGTTAGCTCTTCGTCCTTGAAAAATGGAGAAGATTCTTCCCTAAGTATTAATTTAAGTTTTTGAATTTCTTCCATAATTAATACCTACTCTTTATTTAGTAGAAGCTTTAGGCTTTAAAACTGCAAAAGCTTCTTCTTTTATAGGTAAAAAGGCTAATCTCATAGTAGCTTTTATAGCTACCATATCGCTTTCAGCCAATGATAATGGTTTACCATCTTCCATAGTAACAGATTGTAATGTAGCTTCTGTTAATACTTGGAACTCTATACCTTCTCTTATACCAACTATAGACTTAGACCAGTCCGCTGCTATTAGATCTGCTTGCGTTTTATCAAATGCTCCATTTCTAACAAATGTTAATGGATTTTCATATAAAGAATTTTCTTTCATCCCCATAACAGCTAGCTGATTACCATTAGCATCCCTTAAACTTCTTAGCTCTCTCTTTAATCCATAATGACCTGCAAATCCATTTACATCTAAATTGTTATCTTCTACACTTCCCATTAAATCTGATACGTCTAAATCTAAGGATTTAATACCTCTTGTAACTACATTTCCAGAACTAGTTGCAACTCCTAATATGTTCTTTTCAAAAGGAGAATCTGTTCCAAACAAACAAGCTTTATCTATAGATGTATAGAAAGCTTCTGCTATTTGAGGCTTCAACTCTCCAAATACGTCTATTGTAGTATCATTCATTTTTTCTCTAGTTACAGGTATTATTACAGCTATTTTCTTAGCTTTCATTTCTGGGAATATCCAAGAAGCTTTAGAAGTATTTATTCTTTCAGATTCTCCTACCCAGTATGCTCCTGGTTTATCTGCCCAAACTTGAAACTTCATAATATCAGATTTCATAGGCTTTACATCTGATAATTGTAATATAGATGAACCTCTAGCTATTTCATCCATTATTCCAGGAGCGACTTCAACTGGAACAAATCCTTTTAAATTATCTTTTAAATATTTGGTATCTGCCATATTTAGCACCTTCCTTTTCTTATTTTCTTAATGAATTATTTCTAATAGCATCCATAAAAGTTGATTGGCTGCTATCGATATCTAAGTTACTATTTCTACCTCTAGCAAAGTTTCCTATTCCTCCAGTATTTTGCGGAGCTATATCTTCAAATAGGTATTTTTTACTTTCTTTCAAAGAACTTAATTGTTCTTCTAGTCCTACTATTTTTCCACCTTCTAATTTTAAGTTTTCTTTTGTTAAATACGCTTCTAAAGCTTTGCTATCTATACATCCAGCTTCTTTTAATTCATCTCTTAAAGAATAGCTAAAATCTTTTTCATCAGCTTCTTTCTTAAGCTTTTCAATAGTTGTTTCATATTCACTAATTGTTTGTTGAAGTGTTTCATTATCTTTGTTACTTTTCTTTAAAGTTTCTACTGTTCCATTAGAAGTTTTTAGTTGGGTTTCTAATTCTTCATTTTTACTCTTTAGCTTAAAATATCTTTCATCTGCGTTTTCTAAAGAAGTTTCATAAATTTTATTCTTTTTCATTGTTGAAGTTATATTGTTTATTTTTTCATCTACTAAGCCTTCAGCTTTTAATATTTCTATTAGTTTCATATTATCCTCCCTACGATTTTAACGAGTTACGTCTCTAGAGTTTTGCTTATTTGTTGTTTTGCGCTTGATTTTAAATTGAATGTATTGCTTTGAGACTCTTTACATAGTTATATTTAGTAATTTCTATCCATTATTCATTATCATTTGAGATATTTTCAAGTTGATTGTAACTCTCTTCTAATAATCTCTTTTCTAGTTGTATTTGTTTAAGTTCTTCGTTAGCTATTTCGTCAGTTACATTATCCCACTTTTTAATATAAGATTTCCTACTCATTATTTGAGAATTGACTTGTTGCATATCAATAGCCTTTTCAGTGTCTTTATCCTCTTGCAGTGGATATTGATTTTCTACGACTACTTCAAATTCTTCTAAAGTAGGTAACTTTTCTATGTTATAAATCTTAATCATTTCAAGAGCTGCTTTTATCATCCATTCAAGACCAGGGCCCCAAGCTTTCATTTTTTCCTCACATCTAGTAATAAGTTGCCAATATAAAGCCTTCATAGACTTCCCGCTTGTCATCATACCCTTTAAATCCTGGTTATTAATTAAAGGTATATTTAAAGTCTCATGCATGTCTGCCTTTATTCTATTAAGAGCATTTTCCATTCTATTGTCATATCCAAAATCAGTTTCTACTGTGCCTATTTGTGCCTGCTTGCCTTCTAATGCTGTTTGGTCTGTTGATACGTCCCAAAATGAACCCGGCTTTAACTTAAAATGTTTAGAAGCATCTGGATCTACATCTATTCCATAAACTATTCTATTCATACCTTTTCTAAGTGCATCTATATCTTCACTAGCTAACTTATTGTAAACAACTCCATTTTCAAATATCTCTTCAACGTCACTCTCACCTTTTAAGTCCCCAGAAAGTCCATCATTTAATATTACATATGCTGGTATTCCTGTAAGCTTCAAGTCAACATCTTTAGCCATTATTTTAATTGGATTGCCATAACCATCATAAATCCCTTCATTAAGAATACATTTATCATTAATCATTTCATATTTCTGTTTCCATATCCTTTGTTCATTCTTAACTTTAGCTTGATTGAGCTGATAGAAAAATATTATCTTTTGTAGTTCATCAATCCTATCGTCAAAAGGCTCATAAACAAACTCTAAGCTAGGCACAAATATTATTCTTATTGTTTTTGCTACTGTATCTGCATGAAGCTTTATAGCCACTCTTTTTCCTATAAAGCAATCTCTAGCAGCTTTAATGAGCTTATCTTCAAATAAGTTATTTTTTAAAAGTTTTTTAACATATTTATTTATAGTCTCAGCTTGATTTTTTAGTGTATCATCATCAACTGTAACTGTGAATGTCGGAGCTTTCCCAAATAAAAACCTAGCTTCTTCTTTTATAAGCTTCTTTATATAATTAACCTTCTTTTTAGTTGGTTCATAATCTTCTTCATCATTTGTCCAATCTTGACCGGGGCCTTCATATATATCATAAAGCTTTATAATATCATTATGTTCTTTAATTACTTCACTACCATAAAGTCCATCAAGTTCAGTCTTTATTATGCTATCTATCACTTTTTTCACCTCCTACTTACTATTGAATTTTCTTTCTCTTCTATTTCCAATTATCGTATTACAATAATATCTAATTTGGTCCATAGCATGGTCATGTTCTTTAACTGGTTTATCTTCACCTTTTTTACAAGCTTCATCATCCCAAATATAAGAACTGAACTCTTTAAAGGTATCCTCACAACCTTCATCAAAAAATATCTTTAATTCAGTTAGTAAACTAGCAACCAATCTTATACCATCAAGAACACTATTTTTAGCTCTCATAACTTTAAAACCATCTTTTATTAATTGAGCTATGAAAGATGCAGCAGAAGGGTCTACTATTACATATTTAATCTTGTATCCTTTAGTAAACTCTTTTAAATCACTAGAGTATTCTAAGTCTGTCTTTTGAACCCCTGTAGTTCTACCGCTATAGTAATACTCTTTAATCATTACATGCTTATTATCAAAAGTTTTCCCCCATAATCCAAAAGAAGTAGGGTTTTGAGTACCGTAGTCACATGATATATAATACTCTTTATATTGATAACTAGAAGCTTTAACAACATGCTTCTCTTTATCAAACATAGAGTATATAATACCTTCTGCTACTACCCATAATCCTAAAATATATCTTTGATAGAATATACCAGAGTACATATCTGCATATCTCTTTTTAATCTTTTCTGATAATGATAAGTTATCATTCATTGTAAAATGCAGATACAGTATATTCTTTTCATCTTGTTTATCTATCCAATTAGTTTTAAACCAATGATAAGGTCCATCTGGGTTACAGTTAAACCAAAACTTAGAACCATCGACAGAACAACGCCCTGTAGCTTGGTTAACAAATGATTCGGGCATTAGTGCAACCTCATCAAAGAAACATCCAGCTAGAGTTATACCCTGTATTAAGTCTTGTGACCTTTCATCTTTTCCTCCGAAAATATAAAAATAGTTAGTAACTTCTCCTTTACTAACTACCATAAGATTATCTGCTCTTTTATCTTCAACTTTATATTTTCTAGCTTTAAGCATTAACTTTAACCAAAATAAAACGTTACGTCTAAATGATCCTATAGTCTTACCACACATACCAAAACTTTGACCATTAAATTTACTCATAGCCCAAACTACATATGATAACGACATAGATATTGTCTTACCACTTCTGATAGCTCCATCAGCTATAATTCCATCTTTATCACTTACTGGACTATTTGGTAGCCACCATGTTAAAACTTTCTTTTGTTTCTTAGAAAATGGACTAAATTTTATAGTAGCTTTTTTTACTGTACTTATCCCTCTATATGATTTCATTTTAGATACTTGTTCTTTAAGTTTATTTACCCTATTCTTAATCACCCCAAGTATCACCCACTTGAGATTCTAAAGCACCTATAAATCCATCATCTTCAATCTCTTCATCTTGTCCACCTTGTTTCATTATTTCAAGTTCAAGTTTCATAACTGTAAGTTCTAGTTTCTGTTCATCTATTTCAAACTTATGTAATGAATCTATAGCCTTTTGCTTTTTACCTTGAACTCTAGTTAAGGCTTCTTCTATACTTTGGATGTGACCTAAAGTAGCTTCGTATTCACTTATCTCTGTATCCATTCCTTTTTCAACTCCACTTTTAGTTAAAACTAGTGTAATTTCCTTTTCTTTTAAAAGACTTATCCTTTTTAACATCCTTCTTTCTCTAACTGTAAGAAGCTTAATCTCTTGTTTTAAGAGTTTCATTTTCTCAACTGGTGTATTATCTACTAATTCCAATTCATCTTCTTCTAATGTATCAAAGAATATGCTTTCAAACTCCCCTGTTTTAACCGCGTTTTTATTACCAGGCCTTGCTTGTAATGGATATGAATGTTTAGTTAATCTTGACTTATGTTTTTTACTATCTTCTAATTCATTTTTTCTATCCTCAAAAGTTGCACACCTTTTATTTTTAGGCGCACCTTTATTCCGTTTCTCTTCTGACCATTTGTAACGTTTTATCCATGATTTTAAAGTATTTATATTAATATTATACTTAGTGCATATTTCTTTTTGTTTGAGTCCTTCAATATAATCTTTTTTTACTTCACTCTTTAATTCATTCATACCACCACCTCACTTGTTTTTTAAGAATACCTAAAAAGAGTGATTTTATTTATATTTATTTTCCAAAAACAAGATTCTTTTTTAGTAACTCTAATTAATTTTTTCTACATTTAGATATTTATCAAAATTAGGTTTCTTGCTCATTTCTTTGTCAATATCCCTTAAATTTTTACTAGGTAAATCATGTATCATTTTAATTACTTCATTAGCATCTCTCCACTTTTTCATATAACCACCCTTTATACAAAATAAAAAAGCCAGGTAAATTTCCCTGACTTTTTAGTAGTTAAACGAGTATACGTAAAAGTTATTTAGTTTATACTCCGTACCTCTACAGAGTTGCTCTAAGAGCCGTAAGTTATATTATTTTGGTGAGAATAACAAGTTTTGAACTTGTAACTTATACACGGGGTGTATCTGTTTTACCTCTTAAACTATCTTCTCACGTTGCCAGGGGGAAACCTGGCCATTATATTTATAAAAAGGGGCTAGGTAATAAGAGTTCAGTTTGTCCTAAGTTATCTATTCTAATATAATATCACCTTTTAACCTATATAAAATCTTTATTTTGTCTTTAAAGTGTAGTTAAAGTGTTAATTTAATTAAATAATGGTAAATCTTCGTATGCAGGATATAACATTTCCATTATTTTATATATCAATTTTTTTCTTACTGTATAACAATGACTACGATCTATATGTAGTTTCATACTTATATATTTCATATTATTTTTACTTTTACTATTATAAAATAATTCAAAGAAATTAATCTCATTTGAATCTAAGGAACTTAGTGCATTTTCTATTTTTTTCTTTTCTATTTCTTTTTCTAATTTAAGTTGCATTAACTTAGATATTCTTTTTTCTTTTTCTATAACTTCATTTTCTACACTTCTAGATATATTGTATGTTACTCCTGTTCTTTCATCATAACTTATAGCTCCACAACCCCTATATTCCATTTTTTCTTTTTCTATATCTAGCTCTATATTATTTATTTGCATTTCTAAAAATTTATAATTGTGTAATTTACCTTCAACTTTTTTAAATAATTCTTTTTTATCCATAATAACTCCCCTTTCTACATTAAACTAAATCTTCTATGGTAACTTCTACACGAGGTCTATTACTATAGAACTTCTTAGAAACAACCTCTACAACCTGTGCATCATCTTTGTATGCTATTCCATTCAAACTATCAGCTATAGACTTTATAATATTATCTAAATCTGGTTTCTTAGTTGGTCTTATAATTCCATCTAACTTTGCTCTAGCTTCTTTAAACTCTTTAGTTTTTATATTATTTTTAACTATAGCATTCATATCTTTTTTAGTAATTCCGTAATAGCAAACTATAGACATTTTTACATTACTTTCAAAGTAATGATTAACTGTTGTTCTGTATAATAGCTTTACCCAATTTTCATAATGCTTAGTTTGTTCTGGTGTAAATGCTCTACCATTTTTAGTTGAAAATCTAGGTCTTTCTTTTCCTTTTGCTTCTCCATCTATCATAAAATTTACTCTCATATCGATCTCCTAAAATAAACTACTTCTCTTTATTATTACTCTCTATTTTTTGTTATTCAAAAATATCTATCCGTTGATAAAACTCAATCCTTCTAAACGCTATTATAATAAATTTATCAGTAAGCAACTTTATTAATTACTAACTTTAATATATGAGTAATAACTATTTACCTGCAATTCCTATAAGAGTATATAGCTGAATTATATCTTCTACTTTCATAAACTTCTTAATATCTGCAGGTGTTATAGTTCTAGTTACAAACTCTATCTCACAAGCCTTATCAACTTTATCTTTAAACTGTCTGTATATTTCACCCGATAGCTGTACTTTCTTGTATAACTTCATATTAAAAGATTTTATCTTTTCATTATCTTTGTCTCTTTCCTTTATGCACCATTGCAAATCATTTATTTTATTTTCTTTTGTAGCTAATTCTAACTTTAACTTTTCAATCGCTTCCAACTGTTTTTTTCTTTTAATTTTGTTAAATATTCATGACTTTCCAACTTAAGTTTTAATTTTATAATATTTTTATCTGCTGCATTTTTTCTACTTTCTAAAATTTTTATATCTTCAACCAACTCGCTAATTTCTCTTTCGTAAGTGCTTCTTAAAACAACTGGTAATTTTATTTTCACCTTTAGTTCCCCCTAATTTATTTAATTTTCAATGTAAAATCTATTTATAAGATAATCTCCGTAATCTTTGCCTTCTTTGTAAACTTCTTCTCTTTCAAACGTATTGAAATTCCTATATCTTTTATTAAACTTCTTTTCATGCTTAGTTATAATGACGTTGTAATTATCAGTTATAAACTTTTCTAAAACTCTGTTATGAGTATTTATAAATGATAAATCTATAAGATCATTTAATGTAACTACAAGTGAGCAACTAGCTCTTTTGACCTCTTGTTTGATTTGCATTTAACTAGCTCCTTTCTTTGTTGTTCTTCTACATATCTATCTAATACCTGACTCAATTTAATCATTACAGTATCATGTCCAAAATCTTCATATAGTTTCTCTAAAGCTTCACTTAATGTTTCCATACTCTCCCTCTCTATTTGAACTTAGGATTAATATAATTCCTAAACTATACATTATATTTAATTTCACTCTTTATAATTAATTTTGTATCTTTTTCTAAATAATCTATTAGCTGCTATAGCCTTATTAATAACATCTCTAGTAGTTTCTAAATATTTACATGCTTTATTTATACTTTCAAATTCTATAGTTTTATTTTTCAAGGTATCTTCCACTATTAAAGGTTTGCTAATAACATTTCTTATAGAATCTAATCCTATTATTCTATACCTCTTCTTAAATCTTATATTAAGTTTTATATAAGTTGTTATGTCTGCCCTTCTCATATTTAAAAACTTGCAACAATCTCCTAAGTTACAGAACTCATATTCTTCATTTTCAACTTCATCAATCACTTTTACTCTATATTTATTATCCTTTCTTGGTCTACTTGGTTGTCTATATTCGCCACCCTTTTTATCTTTTATCTCTTCCAAAGTTATATATTTTATAGCTTTGCCTATACTTAGTTTTGGATTTAATATACAAGCTAATAAAGCCATATAATTATCTGTTAATTCAAAATCATATATGTTAGCATGATTCATTTTTTATTCCTCCTAATTTCCAGGAGGTATTCACCCTCCCTATTGAAATTTATGTTTCTGATTTTCTAATATAATTTGTTCCAGTTCTTCTTCTGAGTACTTACTATAGGCATCGCTTCCACTAAAATTGTGAACTTTATGATTTAATGTTTTATCTGAATTATTTTTATCAAAATTTGTTATTCTTTCATTAGAAAAATCTTCATTTATTGCTTTTATTAGAAATCCGACTAGATTTCTAATATTAGATTGTTTCTTAGAAAGTTCTATCTTTTCTTTGAGATAAGGTAAATCATAACTCTGCTTAGCTAATAGTAACGTATCCGATATTTTTTTTATGTCTTTATCTAAAAGATAGTTGTAAGCTTTTTTCAATTCAAAAACAACTAAACTTCTTTCTCTTTCGTTATCAACAACAATTTTATCTATATGTTGTTGTTCTATCTCTTTATCTGTCTCTTTCTCTATCTCTAATGGAGTTTTGTCGGACATTTGTCCTAAACTCTTTTTCTCTTCTTCAATTCTGTTCCTGTACAATCTTTTTCTATCAGCTTCTGTGCTACTTTTACCAATAAAATTTTGTATATCTAACATATATATTGCTCCATTGTCTAAGATTTCTATCAAACCTAACTCTTTAAAAATATTTATAGCTTTTTCTACTACTGCGACTGGGAATCTCGTTACATTAGCTAACATTATTGCATTGTAAGGAATCTTATTATTAAACATTAATTTACCTTCGTTTTTTAAGCTTCTAAGGTACAATTTCAAAAGTATATTTGAATACATATATCCTTCAGGCATACTTTCTAGCATTATCATTTCATCTCTCTCATAAAAATTATCAACTAATTTCAAGTAATAATATTTCTTATTATCGCTCATAAGTCTCCCCTTCTTCTTTTATTAATTGCTATTATCAGACCCCATCATTTCACGTCTATAGATGCTTGAACATCTTCATCTTCTTTTATTTCAAAGTTAACTTCTATTAATCCAGTTTCATCTTCTACTAAACTCATATCTTCATCTATTTTAGATTTAGCTGTTTCATCTGAACTTACTGCTCTTTGCATTTCTATACTTAGTGGAGCATATTTTAAAAGTTGCTTTATAACTGTTTTCTTTGCCATTGCATCAAAGTCACTTTGCCAAGGTCCAAATTTGAAAGTTTTACTAAATTTTTGAGCATGTTCTAATATTTCATCCTTAGTCATAAATATAAAACTGTGACCTCCTGTATCTAGGTTATATACTGCATAATAGCCTATTGTCTCACCCCTGTGACCTTTTAAAAGGGGTTTGTGTATTAACTTTTGTTCTAATCCATAATCTATGTCAAATTCATCGTTTTCTCTAACTTCGTGAGAATATAAAGTTTTTATTTTCCCACTTCTTTGAGCTAATTCTAATAATCCCTTATATCCTATTTGAAACTGAACTTTGTTTCCGTAAGGAATTAAATATGCTTGCCCTAATGGTGTGTTTGGCTCCAATCCTAGTTGAGCACTCTCCATCATTGCTGCTATAAAACTCATAGGTTCACATAACTGCAACTTATCATTATTGCTAAATGCTGTTAATGCTACTCTTTGAAATCTTTCACTTGATACCATACTTGGTAATGCTGCTTCTATTTCCTTAGCCATCTTAGTCATTAATTGTTTCATTCCTGCATTTGAGCTAACTTGTTTTGCCACTGTTGCTCCTACTGCTTTATTTGCTAATTTATTTTTTAAATCGCTCATTTTATCTACCATCCTTTTCTATTTATTTATTCTGAAAGTTCTTGAAGTACTTGTTTTCATAAATTGTTCTGCTATTTCTGGCATTTCAGATTTTAACTTTTTATTATCTATCGTATTTCTATTTGAAGTTTTCCAAGTTATTTTTCTATCTCCTATCTTCGCAACTTCAAATTCTTCCATATGAAGTTGTATCTCTTGTTCTATAAGCTTCTTTTCACTTTCTAAAGTCTTTATATCTGAAACTATTTCGTCATATCTTAAAAGCTTTTGTGGCCCATCTTTTAATAAATGTAATTCTATTTCTTGACCATTTGACTTCTTATACTTTTCTTTCAAATACTCTGAGTAAGCATCTGATCCATCTGGTAAAGGAACTATATCTTTTAATATGTTTTCTTCCCAAAACTCTTTTTCAATTTTCATAAGGTAATCTATAGTTTCTTGATCCCTTTCTATCTTGTGCCATATAAACTCACTATTTCCTATTAATGCCGCTATATAGCAATGTGTAGCTCCTGTTATTGCCATGTAATGTAAGCATTGTATTTCGTAATGTGGTGGTACACCTTCCTCCCATTCTTTAAGTGCAAACGAGTTAGTTGTTTTACACTCTAAAAAGGCTTTTTCTCCCACTATTGCTCTATCTATATTTGCTAATGCAAATGGATATTTATCGTTCTTAAGCATCCCATTTACATTTCTTACTTTTAATCCAGTTTCTTCTGTGAATAATTCTGCTACTAATCCCTCTAATCTATTTCCTAATTCCATTCTTAGAGATTTAATTTCCTTTGGACTTTCTTCTTTTTTCTTCATATAAAGTTGTATTGAACTTTTCCAAGGATTTAATCCTGCTATTGCAGATGCGTCACTTCCTCCAATTCCTGCTTGTCTATGTTTAAGCCATTCTTCTTTTGACATTGTTTTCGTATCTGCTATTACTTTTGCCTCTAAGTATTTTCTGAACTTTTCATTTTGAGATAGTATTTCAAACTCATTCATAATGTGGTTCCCTCCTATCACTTCTTCTCATTGCTAAGTGCCTAATCCATAAATATCGTAGCTTATTGCTTCTTGGTGTATTTATAATACTTAAAAGTCTTACTTAGTAGTTTCTTTTTAATTCTTCTAGTTCTTCTTCTAATGTTAAGATTTGCTCTTTTAAATCATCAAAATCAGTTTCTACATATTCTAAATCATCAAGTTTTGTAGCTCCTTTTATTGAGTTTTCTAAGCTTTTTATTTCTTTTTTTATATTTAACATAGTTTTTGATAATTCTTTTATAAATTCGTTAGAACTCATTATCTAGCGCCTACTTTCTTTCAACTTCTATTCCTGCAAATTGTCCATCTGCATATATAAAAACCCAGCTTTTCTTTTTATATAACTCCATACAATCCTCTAAAGTTAATTCCAAAAAAGTTTTATATATATTCATTTATTTATCCTCCTTTAAAATCCCCCCCACTGATCTAGCCAGTCAAGGAAAGGTTGTGATGGAATTTTATATAATCTTCCAATCTTTATAACTTTAAACATTTCACCTGTTACTTGCGCTTCTCTTATTAATCCGTATGCTGTTTTCTCGCATACCCCTAGTAATTCTTGTATATCCTTAACTGTAAATACTTTTTTAGTCATTTTATATCCCTCCTCAAATACCAACTGGCAATTTAAACCTTAGATATCATAATTTAAAGCGTAATCTACTATTTTTATCATAACATCTGATTTACTCATATCTATTTAACTACCTACATACTTAGCTAAAAATAAAAGATTTTCTAAATCTCCATAAATTATTCTTTCTTGTCCTATAATATCGCTTTTATCTATTAGCTTTAATCTTATAATTTGTTTCTTCTATTTTATTTTTATTTGGGTAAAGTATTAATTTTTACTACACATTTAGTGTGATTAAATAGTAAAAAAAATTGAATCTATATTTATATCTTTAAAAACTTTCTTAAACTTAACCAAAAAGTCATAACTTGGATTTCTTAATCCTAGTTCAACCTTAGAATACATACTAAGAGTAACTCCTATTTTATCTGCCATTTGTTTTTGAGTTAAATTATTTAAATTTCTAAAATCTACTAAAGTGTTCATTTTATCGACCTCCTACACCTTACTACACGAAATGTGTCCTTATGTTTAAATAATAAATTACACATTATGTGTTGTCAATAACATTTTTACACTTTTTGTGTTTTATTGTTTGTAATTACACTTTTTGTGTTAAAATTTACATCATAGGATAGAAAAGGAGCGTTGTTTATGTTCTCAGAAAGATTGAAAAAGTTACGATGTGACAATGATATGAAACAAGCTGATTTAGCTAAGATTCTTGGCGTATCCGCTAGTACTATAGGAATGTATGAGCAAGGTAGAAGAACTCCCGACTTAGAAGTATTAAATAAAATAGCTACTCATTTCCAAGTTAGTGTAGATTATTTGTTAGGTAGAACTAATATAAAAAATTTCAAAGACTTTCCTCCAGAAGTTCAAAACTTGACAGAAATGCTTTTAAACGCTGATGAGTCTAAAGTAAAAATATTAGAGAGACTATTAAAAGAATTGTTAGAGAAGTAAAAAAAGAACCTCATTATTTTGGTTCTTGGATTACTTCTTTTGTTTTTTTATTCAATTGTTCAAAATCTTCTGGTGATTTTAATAATAAATTATTTAATAAATTTGCTAACTCAGTTTTGTTTTTTTTATACTTTTCCACAATAAATTCCCTCTTTCTTGGTATGTTTCATGTATTAAATATAATTCTATGTATAATCTCAAAATTCACAGTCTATAATTATACACCACCAAACATACACTCTATTTTAAACTAAACAGTTTTTATTTTGTAAATATTTACCATATATTTTCTATACTTAATATTTTAACACTAAAAATATGCATGCTATAAATATTTTATGACTTGTATCGACATCTTTTGCTATACTAATATTATCAACTATGCATTATCAAATTGAAAGCCCGGGGTGTTACATTGATTAGAAGAGCTAGAAAAAAGCGTAATTTAACTCAAAAACAACTTGCAAAAATGTGTGGACTAACTCAAGGCCATATTAGTAAACTAGAAAACTTCGAGCATGGTGACAGCTTGCCAACTTTGAGGCATATAATTATTATAGCTAGAGAACTTAATTTAAACCCTTATAAACTAGCTAGCTGGTTTATATTTAAGGATCAAAATAAATTTGAGTTTTCTAATGAACTCTGCTTAAAAAACATAGAATTTGACAATTCTAATTTATCAAAATTTTAACAACTAATGAAAAGTTATTTTTTAAATTAACTTTTTTATAAAACGGAGGTATATATGACAACTAAAATAAAATCAGCTTTTATACGTAAAAGAAATGCTAACTACAATGTATATATTGAATATTTAGATGAATCGACAGGGAAATTAAAGCAAAAAAGTCAAGGAAAGTATCTTAATAAGAAGGATGCCGAAAAGCACCTTATAGACTTGAAAAGTTCTATTAACAATAATAAATTTATTATATCTAAAGATATAACTTTTGTTGAGCGTTGCCTACAATATATAAATGACGAAAGTAAAGGATTTTCACCTTCAACTTTAATGATTAGAAAATGTATTATAAACACAAACATAAAACCTTTTTTTAAAGACATTAAACTTATGGATATAAAACCTGTTACACTTCAAAGTTTTACAAACTATGTTTTTAAAAATTATACTCAAGCCAGTGCTAAACATAGATTAAGTTTTGTAAAATCAGTTTTAAATGAAGCCTATAGACTTAGAGAAATAAATGATAACCCTTGCAACTTTATAAAAATACCTAAATCACAAGTTGAGGACGTTAGAATTCCTGATGTATATACTAGAGATGAAGTTAAATTAATAATAGAAAGAATAGAAGGACACCAAATAGAAATTCCTATATTATTGATGTTGACTCTTGGCTTAAGAACTAGTGAAGCCTGTGGCCTTAAATGGAAGGATATAGATTTCGATAACAATACTATATCTATAAATCAAAATTTACTATATATAAATGGCATCGGTCTTATTTTTAAAGAACCTAAGACTAAAAGTTCTAAAAGAACTTTATCATCGCCTATTGAGTTGATGAATAAATTAAGAAAATGGAAATCGCAACATGATCAGTACAAATTAGAAAAAATATTGAATTATGAAGAAGTTGTTTGTCTTAATAGTTCTCTAAATCCTTACCATGATAGAAGTTTAATTGCAGCCTGGTATGTTTTTTTAAATAGAAACTATATACAAAGAAAATTGAGATTACATGATTTGAGGCATACTCATGCAACTATGCTTATATTAGCTGGTACTGATATGAAAACTGTAAGTGATAGATTAGGTCATACTGATATAAAAATCACAATGAATAGGTATTCTCATGTTTTAGAAGAAATGGATAAAAAAGCTAGCGAAAATATATCAAATATTATGTTCAATTAATAGTCACTTAAGAATCTCTTATGAGTTTAAATTTCCAAATTGTCAGTTTTTTGTCAGTAAATTTAATTACTACCAACTCACTTTTACATAGCTATATACAGGTTATAACCTAATTTATACTAAAATATTATTTTTAATTAGGTACTTTTCATTATTTTACTAAAATAATAGGAAATATCAAGAAATTTGTGTAAATAAAAAATGTTATAGTATTTATTTAAAGCCAGATAAATTTAATTTTCTATCTGGCTCTATTGCTTTTTGATACTTTCTAATACCTTTTTGTAAATCCTCACCTACATCAAGTTGATTTCTTACAATCGCCCAATTATCAACAGATTTTTCATTCCATTTTTTTGAAGTTCCATAACTCGAAGGTATAGTAATTTTAGTACTGCATTTTCATTATGAAAAGAGCCTTTTCTAGTAACTTTCCTCAAGCTTGAGTTAATACTTTCAACTTCATTTGTAGTATATATAATCTTTCTAACTGCACTTCCATAGTTAAATAATTGCTCTACATTTATAAAATTTTTTTGCCATACATCTATTTCTCCAGAATATTTACTCCAAGCCTGATTAAAATACTTAAATTCAGAGGTAACTGCCTTCAAACTCGAAACTGAATAAACGTTCTATTAAACATCATCAGTGAACCTTTACCTCTATCATACCACATAAATTGAGAAATACTAAGTTTTGGTAGTATACTAACTAGCATGTATATATTATCTTTACATTCACTTATTTCAATCATTTCAACTCCTTTATAATCACAAAGTTTCCTTAATATCAACACCAATATCAACCTTTATTTTTCCATAGATAATCTGTCTTCTGTATTTTGGTGCGAAAACTATGTGATATTTAAAATTCCACTTGCTATGTGCTAAACTATTATTGTCCATTACCTTACACACCGGCTTGGATTTTATAGTATTGGTTTGCAAACCTACTATAATTTTACAATGGAGGTTTTTTTATTTCTACTCATAACTATAAACCTTTTATAACCAGTGGTATTCTTAATACAACAAAAAGGAGCTATCTAAAAAATAATCGATAGCTCCTTTTACGTATTTAAACTCTTGGTATACACCTCTTTTGTCCTCCTAGAATTTTTTAAAGCTTATTTTTATTATTCAACATAATAATCTGGAGAATAATCATAATCCAATTCCATTTCATATCCAAAATGTTCTAAAACAGTTATATTTTCCATATAATTTACCTCCTATTTTTTTGAATTTTGCAATTTATTAATTTAATTCTATCATATTTGATATTTAATTTGCAATATATTTTTTGTTTTTTTTAAAAAATTAAATTCATATTTTTTTATTTTTTGATATATCAAAATATTTCATTTCACTTTAGTCTATTTCATGCTCTGGTGAATAATCATAATCCATCTCTTCTTTATAGCCAAAATACACCATTACATCAAATCCTATCATAATTAAACTCTCCTTTTATTTGCAACTTTTTTTTTTTATGTTTCATTATATTTTAATATATGCACAATCTAGTTATAATTTTACCGTTTTTCCAAAAAAAATTTATTATTTTAAATTTTAAATAAAAAAGAAGTATGCAATATCATACTTCTTTAATTTCCTTTTTCTTTTTTATAAGTAATCTAACTATTTAAAGTTTATTTTGTTAATATTTTCTTTCATTATACATACAGATTTATCAAATTTCTCTTTTTCTTCTTTTTCTAAAGCTAATTCTATTACTCTCTTAACACCATCTTTATTTACTACGCTAGGTACAGCTATATATACATCATTATGACCATAATCTCCATTTAAAAATGAAGAAACAGTTAAAATGCTATTTTCATTTTCTAAAATAGCTTTTGTTATAGCAGTTAATGCCATACCTATCCCATAGTAAGTTGATTTTTTTCTTTTTATTATCTCATAAGCAACATTTTTAACTTCATTCTCAATTTCATCAAGTTCACTAAAACTTATGTTGCTATTATTTTTAGATGCTATTTGATATATAGGTTGAACTCCTTGAAGTGCATAGCTCCATGCTACGAATTGAGAGTCTCCATGTTCTCCCATTACATAAGCATGTATATTTTTAGAATTAACTTTTAATTTTTTACTTAGCATATATCTAAGTCTTGATGAATCCAATGTAGTTCCAGATCCAACAACTCTACATTTATCATATCCTGATAGTTTATATGCAACATACGCCATTATATCAACTGGATTTGTTGCAATTAATAGTATTCCATTAAATCCAGATTTTTTTATATTCTCTATTATGCTTTTCATTATTTCAGTATTTTTATTTAATAAATCTAATCTACTTTCTCCTTCATGTTGAATTGCACCAGCAGTAATACATATTATATATGCATCAGAACAATCTTTATAATCTCCTGCATATATTTTCATTTTTCTATCTCCAAAGTTAAGTCCATGATTTAAATCCATAGCCTCGCCTTTAGCTCTCTCTTTATCTATATCAATCAAAACTAACTCTTCACAAGTACCTTGATTTACCATTGAATAAGCATAGCTCATTCCTACCATTCCAGTTCCAATAATAACAACTTTACTTTTCATTTTTTCCCTCCAAAATTTAATCATATTATTAGCGTATATTAATATGATTTCATTAAATAAGAAATATAAACCATGTATTTTTTATAAGGATTAAAATTTTATAAATATGTTATTTTAATCCTTGATCCATTTCTTAAATGTACTATTTCTTTGGATTTATAGAAAAAATTTTTTTACCATAATACTGCTTATATTGGATTTATTTTATAGATGAAAAATATAATCTTTCTTTAACTCTAAGATAGTAAAATCAACAAACTTAAAAGAGATTATTTCAAATAATAAATCTCATAGGATCAATCTATAAGTTTTACTCCCAAAGCTAATAAACTTTAAATGTACCTAAAACTTATAGATTAATCCTTAGCTACTTATTTTTAAAACAATCCCTTTTTATTAAGTAATTTTCAAGTATAATTTTTATAATTCTATGTATTCCATATCTTCCTCATTTTCTGCTTCTAACCATTCTCTTGCTAAATCATCTTCATCTTCTATTATTCTATTTACTGGCAACTTCATATACTTACCTTTTGCTGTTACAGCTATTTCACCATTAGGTAGTATTATTTCTCCAGTTCCTTCAAATAGTTTCCTAGTATCTCTAGTTATTCTTCCTACTACTTTTATGGTGCAATCTGTTGGTACAGGTTTTTTATATTTTAAATCAAGAGAAACAGTAACTCCCCAAACTTCTCCATCTATCATAGTTATCGCTCTACCTATAGTTTCGTCTAGTATAGCTGCAGACATTCCACCATGCATTCTGCCTGGATAACTTTGATGCCATTCTTTAGTATCACATATTGCTAGTAGTTCATTATTCTCTAATTCATAAAAGTTAGCTTTAAGACCTAAATCGTTATCAACTCCACAAACTACACAGTGACTACTTATATTTTGTTTTTTTACTACTTTATGCTTCATAGTAGTACCTCCAATCTTATACAGCCTAATTCATTTAGTATTATATCATAACAGACACTCCAAGGTAAGAAGTAATAAAAAAATGGACCTGTTACATGACTCTTTTAAAGTTGTTCATGCCACAGACCATATTAGTTTATACCCGTTAAGTGTCAGTTTTTGTATTCAAATTTGATCGTGCAAATAGGAATTTCACCAGTGTAGTCTTTTAATTATCTATACTTATATTTGATATTTTCTTATTTATATCAATTATAGCTCCATCACTACTAATTTCAATTTCACCTTTTATATCATTAGTTGATATCCCTATAATATTGATTTTACTTGACTTTGGAACAATAACTTTTATGTTACCAATTTCTTTACTAATCTTATATTTATAATAGTCTTTAATTTCATTTAGATTTAATCTTATATCACCTATTTTAGAATTTATATAACACTTTTTTAGTTCTCCAGTATAATCCAATTCGCCAATATTCATATTTATATCTAATACATCATAATCGTCATCTAATAAAACATTGCCAATTTTACTTTCAATTTCAAGGGAGTTAATATTATTAGGAATCATAATTATAGTTTCAATATTAGTAGAGTTTATGCTCGATATATTTTTGGATAATGGATTAACATATATAACTCCATCTTTAACTTCACAGTAAATACTTTTTAATGAATCTTTTAACTCTTCTCCATTTGTTCCACCAAGTTGTTTTTTCATAGTTATTTTAACATCTAAAAAATCACCTTTTTTTATTTTTAAGTTACTACAAGTATTCTTTATAGTTAATTTATCACCTTCAATATTAAAACTATACTCTGAAACTTCTTCTTTACTATAATTAGCCCACTTTCCATTGAAAAATGCTATACTACTTTTTATAATAGATTTTTTCATAATTTTCTCCTTTTAGATTAAACGTAAAGTATTATTTTTTAGAAAGTTCATTAATAAGTTTAGAAAAATATGTATCACCTTTTATTAAAGTTTCATAATTCCCATTTTCTACTATTTCTCCATTTTTCATTGTATATATACAATCTGCTTTATTTAATAAACTTAGATTGTGAGTTATTATTATTACAAGTCTATCCTTTGATAACTCTTCTAAGATATCTTTCACTTTTTTTTCATTAATTGTATCAAGTGCAGCTGTAGGTTCATCAAATATATAAACTAAAGAATCCTCTACTAAAGCTCTTGCAATAGATATCCTTTGTTTTTCTCCACCTGATAAATTAACTCTTTCATTAATTATTGTTTCATATTTACCCTCTAATTTATCTATTGTTTCTTCTAAATTAAGGTTTTTAATAACTTCTTTTATTTGTGATTCTTCTATATTTCTTCCCATCTTTATATTGTCTTTAATTGACTCATTAAGTAATTCTATATCCTGAGAAACTAAGCTTATAACTTTTCTTACATCACTTACCCCATAAGATTTTAGTTCTTTTTGATTTATTCTTATTTCTCCATCATATGAATTATAAAATGCACTTAATAATTTTATTAAAGAACTTTTTCCTGCTCCAGAATCTCCTACGAATGCGAAAATTCCTTTTGATGGTAATTTAAAATTGATATTGTTTAAGGCTTTACTTCCATTTTTATATTTAAAACCAACACTTTTCATTTCTATTTCTTCAATATATGTAATATCACTCTTTCCATCACTAGCTTTTTCAGTTTCTAAATTAATATATTCGTTAATTCTATCAAATATAGGCATTATAGTACGTATATCTATATTGCTATTTAATAGCTCATTTACAGGTTGCCCTAATATTTGAAAATAAGTGCCTAGAGCCATTACTGTTCCTATAGTAATTGTCCCATTCATAGCAAATAGACTTCCCATTCCATATATAATGGCTAGAGATGTTATCATTATTGCATTGCTAATACTACCCATTAACATACCTAACTTTTTATATTTAATACTATTTAAATAGTTAGTTTCTATTATTTCTTTAAACTCATTTTTTACTTGTTCTTCTTTATTAAAGGCTTTTATAGTGTTTATCGAGCTAACACTTCTATTAATTTTTATACATATTTGATCATAACTCTTTTGAATTTCTCTTGACATTGGAGAAAATTTCTTTGATACTTTCCAGTTAAAAAAGAAATAAACTCCATATAAAAAAATAACTATAAGGGTTACTTCTTTACATAAAAACAGCATTTGTATTATTACTAGAGCTATTAAAATTATATTTTTTAGAATGATAATAAAAAAATTAGCAATAAATTCGCTAATACTTTTTCCATCATTACTTATTCTAGAAACAATGGCTCCATTATTGCTATTATCAAAGAAATCCATAGGTGCATTTATAATCTTATTAAACATTTTTTCTCTAAATAATATAGTCATATTTTCACTGACATTCATAAATATCATGTTTTTTAAATATCCAAATATAGGTTGAGACATACAAACAACAAAAAACATCAACATACCTATTGTTAAATTTTTCAAAGAATCACTTGGAATTACATTATCAACTATATCTTTAAAAATCAATGGTACCTTAAATACGGCAATTGTATATAAAACAGTATATACTAGGCCTTTAAACTCATACCATTTATATATTTTTGCTATTTTCCATAAATCTTTTATAAATTTTCTCATATCGTCTCCCTAAAGCATTTGTATAATTATATTTTATATAATCTACTTTTTAAAGATACTTTAAATATACTATCAAGTTAATATTTAAGGTCTTTAAATGTGCTTGTTGAATTATTATTTATAAGACTTAGTAAGTTATCATTTCTAAAAATTTGGTTTTTTTCAAATTCTTTAGTATTTAAAGCCTCATGAACAACTTTTTCTATACCATATCTATCGATTAATTTGATAAGTACATAAATACCTATATAATATACATTTTCATTTTTATAATCTACCTCATAAAAATTAACATCAATGTTATTATCAAAGTTTTGATTTTTAAATAAATGATACTGATCAGAAAAATACACAGCCAATCCTTCATTTAACCATATAGGTAAATTTCCTTTTGATTTTAAATTTAATACTACATGAACAAATTCATGTAGTATTAAATTTTCAACAGTTTCACTATTTGATTTTTTCCATTTATCATGATCTAAGATTAAAATTACATTATCGAAACTTGTCCCGATTACCCATTTAGGTACTTTCGTTTCAATTAAATCTTCTAATTCTTTTAAATCATTCATAACATCTATTACAACTTTTTTATCAAAATCAAATATTTCCCTTATTTTATTTATTCTATTATAAAAGTCTGAATAGTTCTTAATACCTTTTAATACGCTTAAATCTTTAGCATAAAAGTTAATATTATTCACATCCACAACATCCTTTTTTACATTCTGTTTTACCATCTTGTTCATATGTAGCGATTATTGTTTGTTCAAGACTGAATTTCCATTTTTCACACTTCGGATCATTGTTTAATAATCCATTATATGGGCATCCACCCATACATATTGGTAATAGCTCACATTCTACACATTTTTCATTTTCAAATGGAGACCACATAATATATTCCATATTTAGAGCATGCATTTTTTCATTTATCTTTTCATTAACTTTTCCAACTGCTCTATCTGTATTTCCTACATCATTCCAACATTTATACATATATCCTTCTGGATCGATTACATACGCACCTGTATTATCTGCGCAACAGTAGTTGGCTTTTATACTTGGATAGTATGGATATCCACCTGCTACTTTATGACCTCTTTCAAAAAGTATCTTTTGATATTTTCTATCTTCCTTTGCATATTCTTCTACAGTTAAGCAGTTGCTTTCTATACTACTACAAGCCTCTGTGTATGCACTAACATGACCTAAACTAATAGTTGCATCTTTTAAATCGTTTTCTTCTAAAATATCTAGTAATTCTTCAACATAATTCACATTAGTCTTATCAATATTTATTCTTATTGCTACATTTGTAATTCCACCAGCAATAAGTTTTTTAATATTTCCAACTATTTTATCAAATGTCTCATCATTTGAATTTTTTAATATTCTTCTTTGATTATGAATACTTGGAGGTCCATCTATTGTAATTTGAGCTCCACCTATTCTTGAATCTTTGAAAATTTGAATAATTTCATCATCTATTAAATATCCGTTTGTTACAATATATGATGAGTAATAAACTCCTTCTCTTTCAGTTATTTCTATAGCTCTTTTAGAAAATTCAGCTATTATATTTTTAGCTAATAGAGGTTCTCCTCCATACCAAGTGATACTAATATTTTTTTTGCGTTTAGCATTTTCTTCTATCATTTTTATTAAAGAATCTTGAACTTCTTTGCTAATCATTCCAGGTTTTGGAGTTTCATAGCAATAAGGGCAAGCAAAGTTACATGCTAACGTAGGAGCAATAACTAATCCTAAAGCGTGATTTGAAAATTTCCCACTATAATTTCTATATTTTATTAACTTCAACTCATCTGTTTCATTTTGAGTTATAAAATTACCTTCTGACATGTCATCAACTAATTCTTTCATTTTTCCACTTATATTATCTGTGTCTATATTTTCTATATTTTCTAATACATTTAAAAATTCTCCATCAACTTCTGCTAATGCACAAGTTAAACTATTAAAAGCTATTGTTTTTCCATTTTCTAATTTTATTATTTTGTTATATTTAGATTTTTTCATAATCGGTCCTCTCATCTCACAAATAATATTTTATGTCATATCTTTATTTATCAATTTTACTCTTATTTTAAATTAGAATCATAGACTAATGGTAAATGCTTATATTTATACAGTCACTATGCATTGTAGCTCATACAACTATAGTTGCTAACACAAATTAAGTTGCTAACACAGTTATTTGAGCAATTATCATTACACTTCATATTACAACTTAAAAAACAATATCCTTCTTCAAATTTTGCTACTGGTTTTTTTATAAATTTCATTAAAATCTCCTCCTATTTTAATTTAATAAAAATTTATACATTTACTATATTAAATTTTATCTTTATTAATAGTAACGAACACATAAATCACACCCAACAATATTACAATAAGGATGACAATCAACATCACAGCCTAAAAAACAATATCCTTCTTCAAATTTGTTCGCTGGCTTTTTTATAAATTTCATATTTTTCACTCCTATTTTAATTTAAATATTACTTAGTTATGGAAAATCATACACACATTACACTGGTGAATATTACAGTAATCACAATCAACATCACAACCTAAAAAACAATATCCTTCTTCAAACTTTTTTGCTGGTTTTTTTATAAATTTCATTACAATCTCCTCCTTATGTAATATACATTATAATAAATCATACAATTAAAACTTTTAATTATTTTGCTTTTGAGATGTGGAAAGTGGAAAAGAAATTTAACATAAAATCTATAACTACAATTTTCTTTTCCACTTTTCTAAACGATAATAAATTTGATGTATTTACTATCAATCTATATATTTCATTCTTATTATAATGTATATATATCTACTTTCCACTATTAACTATACATCCACCATTGCTAGGGCAAGACCCATTAGTAGTACAATCTGATCCACATGCTCCTGAACAATTACCAAAGCAACCTAAATTAGGGCAATCGTAGCAATATCCTTCTTCAAACTTTTTTGCTGGCTTTTTTATAAATTTCATCACAAGTTCCCCATTTCCTAATTAATATTAATTTTAAATTTAATTTCCACTATTAACTATACATCCTTTATTGCTAGGACAAGACCCATTAGTAGTACAATCTGATCCACATGATCCTGAGAAGTTAGCGAAGCATCCTAAATTAGGGCAATCGTAGCAATATCCTTCTTCAAACTTTTTTGCTGGTTTTTTTATAAATTTCATTATAATTTCCCTCCTTTCTAGTTAATTTTTTTATTAAAACTCATTCTCATTAAAAATATAATTTTATGTCCTATGTTTTTAATAAAATATGAGATTTTAATCCAATATTTTTATTAAAATTCAATAAATTTTTTATTCATATCTGATGCAATCGTTTTTCAAGATTGAATTTATTATAATATTTCTATATGTATTTTAAAAATTATTATAAGAATATTAAAATTATTTACTCTATTTTTTTTATTTAAATAAAGCTAAGTAAAAATAAATTTAAAGTTACTACAACCCTTTAAATATCTATAAAAGTGTTTCCATTTAAATCATAACAATATTTAGATACAAATCTAATAC
>NZ_JAKEDR010000229.1 GCF_023653455.1 Paraclostridium ghonii | reverse complement strand
AAACTAACACTAACCACCTTTTTCGTATAGTAAAATAAAAAAAGAATTACGCTTGTACGATGTGAAGAGATAAAAAATTAAAAGATGCTTTAAAATGATTTCTGCATTGTAACTTAATACTAACCACCTTTTTCGTTAGGTAAAATAAAAAAGAATTACGCTTATACGATATCAAGATATAAAAGGATAAGAGAAATGTTAAAATGACCTCTGCGTTGAAAAGTAACACTAAATATCTTTTTCGTTAGATAAAATAAAAAATAATTATGCTTGTATGATATGAAGAAATAAAAAATAAGAAGATGTTTTGGATTTTAATTAATTAAAAGGTAAAGGATATAAAATATTTAAGATGAATATATAATAAAATGTTTGTTTTAGTGTTCATATTGTTGAGGTCTAATTTAATATGATAAGAAATAGATAATATTTTTACACAATATAATAAGTAGAAATTTAAGGGGGATTAAGTGTATGGAGATAAAGTTAATAAAGCCAAGTTTAGAATATGGACATGATATTATGGCATACAGACAAGAGTTTTTAGAATTAGGGGATGATATGGATGGATGTGGAAATTTAAGAGAGTGTTCTAGTGCAGAAGAATGGATTGATACAATTAATTTATTTGAAAATGAAGAGACTTGTCCATCAGATAAGGTGCCTTCTAATATGTATCTAGCTGTAAGGTTAGCAGACAATAAAATTGTAGGAATTATTGATTTTAGGCATCATATAAATCATCCTATATTGAGTGTATGGGGTGGACATATAGGATATTCTGTTCGTCCGTGTGAAAGAAAAAAAGGTTATGCTACAGAAATGCTTAGACAAAATCTTATGAATTGTAGAGAGTATGGATTAGATAAAGTGCTTATAACTTGTGATTATGACAATGTAGGTAGCGAAAAGGTTATAATTGCAAATGGAGGAATATTTGAAAAATATGTAGAAGTAGATGGGAATTCTATAAAACGTTATTGGATAAAACTATAAAAATATAGGATTTAAATTTTAATTTGTGAAAAGTTAAAATAATATGATTTTCTATATAAATATAAAGGAGTATATAAATGGGATTTCCAGTATTAGAAACTAAAAGGCTATATTTAATAAAAATTATAAATGATCATGCAAGTGATATATTTGAATATTTATCTAATGATGTTGTTACTAGATACTTAGGAAAGGAATCTATAATTAATATAGAAGAAGCATATGAAATTATTAATAAAATTAATATTAATTATAGTGAAGGTAAAGGTATCAGATGGGGGATAATACATAAAGATAGTAATAAATTAATAGGTACTATTGGATATGATTCGGTGCAAATTAAAAATAAAAGAGCTGATCTAGGATATGATATTAACTTAAATTATTGGAGACAAGGATTTGCAACAGAGGCTATAAATGAAATAATAAAGTTTGGGTTTACTAAGTTAGATTTAAACAGGATAGGGGCTGTTGTATTTCCAGACAATAGAGCTTCTTTAAATTTACTTGAGAAAGTTGGATTTACAAAAGAGGGTATATTAAGAGAATATATTATACAGAGCAATATTGAGAGAAATTGTGTAGTTCTTTCTTTATTAAAAAAAGAATATTTAGTTAATAGTTATAAAATGGTATAGTTTGTTTTGTATTTACAAAATTTTAGTATAAATTGTGGTATGGGTTGTTATTCCTAGTATATTGTAATTTTAAGTGATAATTTATGAAAATGAGAGGGTTAACTCTAATATTAATTGTAATATATTTTGAAATAGCTGTACAAGGAGATAATGATTTTAGAAATATAAGACAAGGGGACATAGCCAGTAATCTTTTTTTCCTTTAGGAAATATGTAGTGTTTAGTGTTAGTTTGCACTTGAGGTCATAAAGCTGAGAAAATTCTTTAAAATGACTTCTACGTTGCAAACTAACACTAACCACTTTTTCGTATGGAAAAATAAAAAAATTACGCTTGTAATATATGAAGAGACAAAGAATAAAAATATGGCAAATTTATGATTTATGATATAATAAAAAATACAATTTTTATATATTAAAAAGGGGAGATAAATATGGTTTTATTGGTTGTTGATACACAAAAACTAATAACAAATGAAAAATTATATAACTTTCATGGATTTGTATCAAATGTAGAAAAATTAATTAATATAGCAAGGAAAAATCATATTGAAGTAATATATGTGCGTCATGATGATGGGGATGAAAGTGAGTTAACTAAGGGAGCAAAGGGTTTTGAAATATATGAAAAATTTAAACCATGTAATGAAGAAAAAATATTTGATAAAAAAGTAAATAGTGCTTTTAAGGATACTGGCCTATTAGAATATTTAAGAAGTAAAAAAGAAAAAGATATAATTGTTGCTGGTCTTCAAACCGACTACTGTATTGATGCAACTATAAAGTGTGGATTTGAACATGGATTTAATATAATAGTTCCGGCTTATGCAAATACAACTGTTGATAATTCTTTTATATCAGCAGATCAATCATATAAATACTACAATGAATTTATGTGGGGTGGAAGGTATGCAGAGTGCATTTCATTAGATGAAACAATTAAAAGGATGAAATAGATAAATTCAAATTTATTTAATAAGTTAAAAAGAATTAAGTAGCTACGATATAAAGAGGTAAAAAATGAGAAGATGGTTTAAAAATAATTCTACGCGAAATATCTATTCTAGTGGAAAATTCATAAAAAGTAAGTTCTGGTATAATTAAATTAACTATAGATACAAAAGGGGAGATTTAAATGTTAATAAATTTAGATAATCAATATATTATAAAACAATTATCTTTAGAACAATGTTCTGATATAGAAAAGTTATATGGATTATGTTCCGATTATCATATGATATGCAGTGGGAGAGAAGCTAACAAACAAGATGTAAAAGACCTATTTACTTATACAGAAAAGAAAACGGTTGAAGATTCTTTAACTTTAGGAATTTATGAATATAATGAACTTGTAGGGTTGATTGATATATTTAAAAATTATCCTGAAATTAATACATGGTCAATTGGTTTATTATTATTAGCTCCAAATAAAAGGAGAAATAATTTAGGAAGTTTAGTTCATGAGGAATTAAAAAAATATGCTTTAGGCTTAGGAGTACATACTTTTAGGATTGGTGTTCTTGAAGAAAATATTTTAGCTCATAAATTTTGGAATTCACTAGGGTATATCAAAGTAAAAGAATCAAATATTAGCTTTGAAGAAAGCAAACATATAGTATATGTTTATGAGCTAAAATTAAGTTAACATATTGAGTTATTATAAAAGTCATAGGTTTATTCTGTGACTTTTATTTGATAAAGGTTCTATTCAATCCCTTTGGATAACCCAGTATTCACTACAATTTTGAGTTCGTGCTAAATATTTATTCTCATATAACTCTCTACGAATTAAAGCAATATCCCCAAATGTATGTATATCTTCAATAATTGAATTTACCTCTTTTTCAGTATAAACTTTTTCATTTTCAAATTTAGTAATAATATAATCCAATATTTTAAGTTTTTTATTTCTTTTAGAAGGCCATATCTTCACTTTATTATTATCATCTAAGAAATTTTTTACATCTGCTATATCATTCATAATATACAACCCCTTATTTTTCAATGATTTTAAAATATATATTATATATAGT
>NZ_JAKEDR010000228.1 GCF_023653455.1 Paraclostridium ghonii | reverse complement strand
AATTACTTATGCTTATTTAATAATTCATTAATTCCCAATACCTCTTTAAACCATTTATCGAATTTTATAAACCCATAAAACAACTATATTCCTAAAAGTAAATCGGCTAGAACATATACTATTTAATTGATATTTACTAATATAAATCACTCCTTATTTTTGTATTCATATTAATAAATATTAACAAATTACTTAAAAGATAGACTTTCATATGACATAGTTAATTTTCAGATAGGCTTTTGGATATGCTACTCTTTAGTGGGTTTATAATGCTAAATATAAAAAAGGTATCATTACTGAACAGTATTGGAGGCATTAAAAAAGCTAGTCTCTTATGAGGCTAGCCTAGATATTGTCTCAATCTTAATTTTCTAAAAAAGCTAATTTTTGTTTTAATTTTTCTATCTCTAATTCCTTTAGGTAATCATTTAAGTAAGCATTAACTAATTCAAATGTATCTATCCATAACCCTAAAGATTTCCCCATTTCATTAACATAGCCATTTCTTTCAAAATAATATCCCATAACTTTAGTAACCAGTTTTTGAGAAATAGCATCGAATGCTGTTATAGGATCAACTATCCATTCAAACATACCATTTTCATCTTCCTTGTATAGTTGACGCATTGCGGCAAGTATTGGAAAGAAGAGTGCATTTGGAATTTTATAACTAGTTCTTTTATTATTTGGAGAAAATAAAAGAGGGAAAAAATCGGGTTTATATGTTATACCTCTTAGTTTTCCAAAATTACCACGCTCCGATTCATATCCGTTCTTATTGTAGATTGCAGGTAGTGAAACTAATACGTGATCTACAAATTTAAATATATCTGAATAAAGTGGAGTTAATTTATAGTAAACATTGTTTATCATGTTATCTTTATTATTATCGAATTCTCTTATATATGATGTTTCACAAGATCCAGCTCCACTGTATGTTCTTGGCATAGATTTATGAGCAAGATTTTTATTAAAAGCTGTTAGAATTTGTATTATATAATTTATAGATATATTCCCATCATCATTTTCTACCCAAGATATATTATTAAAGAAACATTCATTTACTAATGTATCTTTAACAAAGTCAAATTTTCCTTCAAGATTAGCTAATGATTTTTCTTTAACTTGAGTACTTGTATTTCTAGAGCGAGCAAGATCATATAGAATATCTTCTACACCTGTAAATATTTCTAGCATAACATGCTTTAATCCTAAGATTTTAGATTTTTCTAAGGCATCCATTAATACTTTAAATGAATGACCTCCATCGAAAATTCCATGCTCATTTAAATCACTTAAGATAATAGTTACTTCTTTCTTATCTTTAATATTTTTTACAGAACAATCTAATGCACTTATTGAAATACCTCTATTTAAAAAATGGAATATATCTCTGGCATCTCCAGTTAGCGTAAGTTTCATTTCTTTAGCTGGCTTTGACTTTAAATTTTGTTCACGCGGATTGACTTCAGTCCAATTAGCTAAAGCAACTGCTTTTTGCAATTCTTCAACTTTAACTCTAACCCAACGTCTTACTCTGATAACTCCATCATCAGTTTTTTCTTTCATAGTCGCAACATCTTCTGCTATTAAGCTTAGTTTAAGAACACCGTCTTCCATAACTTGACTTTGCATAGCAAAAACATTTTCGAAACTTGATTCAATTTTCATATAAGCCTCCATAATTAGTAATTTCTGCTGTGTATTACTAGACACATATTTTAAGAATAATTTTTTGCTGTGTATTATTCTGACACACTACACTATATTCTAGTATATTTATAAGTATACATATATTTATTTACATTTAGCAACAATTATTATTTAGTTATTTTTCTATGTTTCATAAAAAAGGTGTCATGACTTTTAGATTATGACACCTTTTTGAGTTTATAATCAAAGTAAATTTAACCAATTTAATATATAAATAATTAGAATTTTAGCTTATCTATATATTTATAAGATAAATTTTAAACTTTATCCATAAACTCTATAATTAAGCTTCCTACCCTTAAATTCCACAACACTTCCCTACTCATTTCAATGAACCTTATCACTACAGTTTCATCAATATCTAAAAGTTCTACAACTCCCTTTTCACAACTAACTATAACCCGCAAATTATTAAAATATCTACCTATACTTAAATCAAAGTAAGCTACTCAACTTTTAATTTTAAAGATACCTCATTACTAAACACAAAGGGATAGGTAGTGTGGGAAGAGATCACGGTGGGAAAGTATGGCCAAGCTGAAACGCAGTAAATAGTAAGCACAAAAATAAAACTACATAATAGCTCATATCCTAATCAAAAAATCCACTGTCATATGAGTTAATATGTAGCATCACTTCGTATGTCTTAGTTTTTATGTAGTGTAAGCTTGGCACATACTGGGGCTGATTAACCGTAGGTTTAAAAGCCGTCAGTTCTTTTTTTAATTGTATAAGCTCATGCGTAGCATTATTTATAAAAACTGTCTTCATCAATAATCTAAATCCTATACAACCCTAAACTATCTTTGAGTACTTCCTAGCTTCAAGTACTTCACCTTTACTCAAATATTAGAATTAATAATCAACTTTGGCTTTTGATTCTTTAAAGGATTATTTTTTAAATTATAGAATACTTATTTTTATACTAACGTATTAAGGAGGAACTTATTATGAGGCAAATAATCTCATCCTTATCATTAAACTTTATACAACGTATGTTAAAAATATCAATTTGTATTTTATCGCTATTAATATTAGTCGGATGCACTAACTCTGAAAAAGATAAAGTGTCAGTAGATAATAGTTATAATACATCATCTAACTTAAAAAAATCAGAAATAGCTCTAAGTGAAGATGAAATAATGAAAACTATAAATAAAGTTTCATCTATGGAACGAGTACTAGGATCAAATGGTGAAAAAAAAGTTGCGCAGTATTTAAAAGATACTATGGAAATCTATGGATATAATGTTGAGTATCAAGATTTTGAAGTGTTCGAAGTTGGAGATCAGGAAAAAAATTTAATCCACCACCCTAACTTAGATGTTTTTCTAAATATTAATGCACTTAACAATAATAATTCAAAAGGAATTGCTAGAAATGTAATAGTTAAACCTAAAAAAATTGATAAAAATAAAAAAACACTTTATTTAGTATCACATTATGATACAACAGCTGCTACAACTGGTGTTTATGATAATGCAACAGGTGTCAGCTCTGTAGTTGAGCTTGCACGAATTTTACAAGATTTTCATAGCAATAACTTTAATATAGAATTTGTGTTTTTTAGTGCAGAAGAATATTTTAAAAGTGGTTCTAGATACTTCATTAGTCAACTATCAGAATCAGATCGAGATAATGTTTTAGGTTCAATAAATATTGATATGATCGGATATAAAGATTTTAACTATAAAGATTTACCTAAGGTTGGAGATGTAGAAATCATTTTAACTCCATGGGTGAAAAAAGATGCTTTTTTAACTCTATTTAATGAAAAATTTGATAGTAAATATAATGTAAATAATGAACTTGGAGGCGTATCTGATGACTTATCATTTGCAAGGTTAGGAGTCCCTACTTTATATTTTGCAGATGAAAACTTTGCTACAGGGTATGAAATTGAAAAGGAGAATTTTGATACTCAATTAAAACCAGTTAAACCTGACATTATAGCAAACTTATGTACTGATATTTCCTCATTTATAAAGAGCTTTGATATAGATAAATTCAATAAATTAAATTCGATATCTGATAATGAAAAAGGTACATTTGAAGATTATTACAAATAATATTATATAAAAATAGCATAAGATATAACTC
>NZ_JAKEDR010000227.1 GCF_023653455.1 Paraclostridium ghonii | reverse complement strand
ATATAGTATTTCTTTATATTTTTATTTTTTATCCAGTTTTTCAATATATCTTTTTCTATATAATTAGATTCTATTTCATCATTTTTTATAACAAAGGCTTTATCGCATCCAGTTATAATACCTTGAAAGCTAGTACATATATCTTTCAATTTATATTCACAAGTTTTTTCTATCTTATTGTATAAATCTATATTTTCTTTTTTATCGATAATCCAATTTTCTTTCATATCACTTTGATTTATGTTTATCTTGGTAAAACAATTATCATTCTCCAAAGTAGATTTAATATTTTCTACATATTTTAAATCAATATCATAATTGCTAAATCTATAAAAATTAAAATTAGATCCTATAGAATCTGTTTTTTCCATAGTAAATATACAACTTGCTACATTTGCATTTTTAAAAACATTAAATCCGTTAAAATCTACTATCTCTTTAATATTAACATTATCAATTATATATTTTCTTAGCTTCTCTCCACTTTGACTTTCTATAAAATATCTAGGAGTTATTATACTCGCAGTTCCATTTTGTTTAAGTAAGTCTATTATTCGTTTATAAAAACAAAAATAAATATCTGACTTATCTCTATATACATCTCCATAAATTTTTATTAGCTGCTTTTTATACTTTATTGATAAATTTTTATGTCCTATATACGGGGGGTTTCCTATTATATAATCAAATTTCTCCTCCCAAAATATTTTTTTTAAATTATCATCTATTCCTTCGCCTATTAAACTGTCAAAGCAATATACATTAAACTCATCTATATCCGAATCTGTATCTTTATTTTTCAAAGAATGTTTTAAAACGTTTACCGCATTTAAATCTATATCTATTCCATATATGCAGTTTGTAATTATATAGCTATGAATATCTTTAATATTTAATTCATATTTTCTTGATTCAAATACTCCATATAAAACATCATAAACTTCTAATAAAAAGTTTCCACACCCACACGACATATCTAATATTTTAGGACATGGATTACTTTTAAAATCATGTGTTAATAAAATTTCACTAACAATATAGTCTATTATGTATTTAGGAGTATAATAAATCCCCAAAGCTTTTTTATCATTTTCACTTAAACTATTTTCGTATAAATCCGATAAATAGTAATTATTATCACTTAGAATCTCCATATAACTTCCCCCTAGAAAAATACACTTTCATAGTTACAATTATATCAAAATTTTACTAAATTGATATATACCAATCCTAATTTTAAATTTCTTAATAGATAAAAAGAAGTATATAGAACTATATACTTCTTTTTATTTATGTTTAGAATCTATATACCTTAATATCCCTTGAGCTATTCCTTCCGCAATTTGACTCTGATAACCTTCATCATTAAGTTTTTTTTCTTCTTCCTTATTGCTTATAAATCCAGCCTTTATTAACACCGATGCCATATCCGTATCTCTTAAAATTTCCAATTTAGAAGGATATATACCTCTATCTTTGGTATCTAGGTATAAACATATAGTATCTTGGATTGTTTTCGCTAATTTTTCAGATCCATCAAGGTTGTTTGACTGATAATATGTTTCTATACCAGATGCAGAACTTCCTTTATTCTCTGAGTTTTGATGTATAGAAACTACCATATCAACACCTTGGGAGTTAGCCATTTTAGTTCTTTCTTCTAAAGAGACATAAGTATCTTCCGTTCTCGTTAATATAATCTCTAAATCTTCATACTGAGATAAGTTTCCTGCCACTTTTTTAGCAATTTCTAAGGATATATTTTTTTCTAAACTACCATTAGATCCTTTATCTCCTTCATCCTCGCCTCCATGTCCAGGATCTATTAATATTTTAAATTTATCCTTTGAGTTTTCATTATCTAAGCTAAGATGCTCAATCTCAGTATTTTCTTGAGCTTCATTATTCTTATTGCTACTAGAATCATTCTTGCCTTTATCATCTTTAATAAATCCAGTTAAACTTTTTAATCCAATTACTATTGAAAATATAATTATTAATAATACAAATACTAAAATTACTAATCTTGATTTATTTATTCTCACTCTTTTTGCAGATTTTTTCTTCTTCGCCATATATCCACCCTTCTACTTTATAATTCAGGTTAATTTTAGCATTTTTTGATTATATTTTCAATATTACACATTTTATCCTCCTAAAGTTACATCTTGTTTACTATACCAATCTATAGCTTCATGTATATGATTATTTTTAAAATCAGGCCAATAATCATCTAGAACATAAAAATCTGCATATATGGATTGAACTGGTAAAAAACCACTTAATCTTCTTCTCCCTCCCCATCTTATTATTAAATCTAACCTAGATATATCAAATGATTGTATGTATTCATGTATATTATTCTTGTTATTCCCTTGAGCTGTAGACAATGTGTTTAAATCCCAATGCCACCCATAGTTTACTAATAAATTGGCCTTTATTTGTCCATCTTTTGGCTCAGTACGTTTTGTATAAGGAATCAATTCTTCTGGAAACATTGGAGAATTTGTATTTCCTATAACTAGCAAAGATGCTCCTTCTTCAACTAACATATTAGCAGCGCTTATACATGCATCAGTAAATGCTTTCGCTTGATATGAAGGTCTTTTAGTATTATCTGTTGTAAATCCATAAAAGGTAACCTCATCTACCCCTATATCTCTACAAGCTCTGTAAGCCTCAATCCCTGGATCTAATCCATTATCATAACCTTTGTCTTTAGTAAGCCCTTTAGATTCAGCCCATCTTCTATTTCCATCTGGTATTATTCCTACATGTTTTGGAATTCTCATTATAATCACCTCTTCATGTAGATTATTTCCACATATAAAGTTTTTACACAATTCATTATATTTTTTTATAATTTTTAAAATTACAATTTAATTAAAGCTAATACTTTTTTAAGTAATGAGTTCTTTATAGTTTATAAATTTGATATATTTAGTTTGAATTTAGTGAGAATATGCAACTAATAACTTCTCATATATAGTAAAATAAGACAATAATATTAGGATAAATATATAGTTTTCGCTTTTAACTGAGAAAAATAATTCTAAACCCTATATATTTATCCTTAAATATTTATTTGTAGTATCCAAATATTTTTATATATCTTCTTTCTCCTTCTTTTTCACTTAACGGAAAATCTATCAAATCTTCTGTATGTTGACATACTAAATAATCAATTAAATAATTTCTATTATCTAATATTACTTCGCTTATTATCATAGTATGATATGCAGCACCTTCATATATTAATTGTACTAAGTCTCCTTTTTCTAATTCATCATAATCCGCTAATGTAGCATATATTCCATAATTGCTTGTGCGATCCCCATTATTATTTAAAATATATCTGCCAAACGCATCAGCTGATGTCCATGTTGGTGTTCTGCTTGAGTCGCTATACCAATACCATTTATGCATTATATCCTTTCCATCATGATCAAATGGAATTGCTCCAGCATGTATACATTGAGATATATAATTAGTACAGTCTCCTCCCCATTGATCATAATCTTTATATTTAGGATTTCTATATAAAGCCCATCTTCTAGCGTAATCAACTGCAGCTTCTCTATTGTATTCATTTAATATTCTCATAATATCACTCCATCACATATTCCTTGATATATCTTGATATGTTATTTTCATTTTCTTTAAAGTATAATTTATACTCATCTATTTCACTTGTATTTTTGTTTTCGTATGAAGAAAACACTATCGATATATAATCTTTTGTTATATAAAAACTTTGATTTAAGTTATAATTTATAATTTTTTTTATATCAAAATTTCTATTGATAATATCCTCTATTAATA
>NZ_JAKEDR010000226.1 GCF_023653455.1 Paraclostridium ghonii | reverse complement strand
ATATTATATATTAATTTATAACAACAAAGATAAATATATAATTTTTATTGATAAATTTGTAAAAAAATTATAAAAAATTGAACATATTAGAAATACTAATGTTCAAAAAATGTAGATAGTAATTTCAAGGCTTAGAGGTGATTTGACGATTATGTGCAATTTTGGTAAGCTTATTGTAGTAAAGTAATGACTTAAAGATTTCCCTTTGACTGTGTTAAAGGGGATTTTTTTCATCCAAGCATACTATATATAGTATGCTTGATGTTTTGTAGATACTATATATTGTGATGAGGGGGGATTTATTGTGATTCAAGCAGTAAAGAAAAGAGATGGAAGAGTCATACCTTTTAACTCTGATAGAATAACTAGAGCTATATTCTTAGCTGCAAGCAAAGTTGCTCAAAGAGAAGGTAGTACAGCGGATTATAATGTAGCTGAATTATTAACTCAAGATGTAATAAAATTACTAAATATAAAATTTGCAAACAATACTCCGGGAGTAGAAGATATACAAGATGCTGTTGTTAAAGTTCTTATAGAAAAAGGACATGCTAAAACTAGTGAAGAATACATAATTTATAGGACTGAAAGAAATAGAATAAGAAACTCGAAATCTAGACTTATGAAATCTATAGGAGAAATAACTTTTGCTGATGCGGATGATGCTGATATAAAAAGAGAAAATGCAAATATAGATGGAAATACAGCTATGGGAACTATGCTTCAATATGGAAGTACAGTATCTAAGGAGTTTTGTAAAACACATATATTAAAACCTGAACATGCTTTTGCTCATGATAATGGAGACATACATATACATGATATGGATTTTTTAAATATGGGAACATTAACATGTTGTCAAATAGACTTAATGAAGCTATTTAAAGGTGGTTTTTCAACAGGACATGGTTTCTTAAGAGAGCCTAATGATATTATAAGTTATGCAGCTTTAGCGGCAATAGCAATACAAAGCAACCAAAATGATCAACATGGAGGGCAAAGTATACCGTTCTTTGACTATGGATTAGCTGAAGGTGTATACAAGACATTTAAAAAATTATATATAAACAATATGAGTAAAGCTTTAGAATTATATGAAGGTATTGAAGCTTTAGGAGAAATAAAGAATATAGTATCTTTCGTAGAAGAAAATACAAAAACTAAGGCTAGTATAAGCTTAGATGAATCATATATAAACCTAGAAAAACAAGAATTATCAAATAGATTAAATATAAAAGAAGATATAGTAGAAAAAATCCAAAAATTTGCATGGAAAGAAGCTTATAAAGAAACAGATAGAAACACATATCAAGCAATGGAAGCCTTTATACATAATTTAAATACTATGCATTCAAGAGCAGGAGCACAAGTTCCTTTTTCGAGTGTAAATTTTGGAACAGATACATCTGAAGAAGGTAGATTAGTTACTAAAAACTTACTGCTATCAGTAGAAAAAGGTCTTGGAAATGGAGAGACAGCTATATTCCCTATATTAATATTCAAAGTAAAAGAGGGTATAAGTTTAAATCCTGAAGATTCAAATTATGATTTATTTAAATTAGCATGTAGGGTATCAGCTAAGAGACTATTCCCTAACTTTAGTTTTATAGATGCTCCATTTAATGCTAAATACTATGTTGAGGGTAGACCGGAAACTGAAGCTACATATATGGGATGTAGAACTAGAGTTGTTGGCAATGTATGTGGAGAGGAAGTTGTAAGTGGAAGAGGGAATTTATCATTTACAACAATAAACTTACCTAGATTAGGTATCAAACATGGAAGTATAAATGGACAAAGCCTAAATATAGAGGAGTTTTACTCAGAATTAGATGAAAAAATAGACTTAGTAATAGATCAATTATTAGAAAGATTTGAAGTTCAAGGAAATAAAAAGGTTAAAAATTTCCCGTTCTTAATGGGTCAAAGCGTATGGAAAGGATCTGATGATTTAGGACCTAATGATACATTAAGGGAAGTTATAAAACAAGGAACTTTAACTGTAGGGTTTATAGGATTAGCTGAATGTTTAATTGCTCTTATAGGTAAACATCATGGAGAAAGCGAAGAAGCACAAAAACTAGGATTAGATATAATTGGACATATGAGAAACAAAATGGAAGAAGCTAGTAAAAAATATGAATTAAACTTTTCGCTAATAGCTACTCCAGCAGAAGGATTATCAGGAAGATTTACTTCTATAGATAAAAAGAAATATGGTGAGATCGAGTGTATAACTGATAAGGAATATTATACAAATTCATTCCATGTACCGGTATATTATAAAATAAGTTCTTTTGATAAAATAAAAATAGAAGCTCCATATCATGAATTAACTAACGCAGGGCATATAACTTATATAGAACTAGATGGAAGCCCATCAAATAACTTAGAGGCCTTTGAAACTATAATAAGAGCTATGAAAGAATTAGGTATAGGATATGGAAGTATAAATCATCCATTAGACAGAGACCCAGTATGTGGATACTCAGGGGTTATTGTTGGAGACGTTTGTCCAGCTTGTGGTAGAAAAGAGTCAGACGGAGATATAGGTTTCGAAAGGATAAGAAGGATAACAGGATACTTAGTAGGAACAGTAGATAGATTTAACAATGCAAAAAAAGCAGAAGTTAGAGATAGAATAAAACATAGTTAGAATTTAAATTTTAATGTTTAATTGAGGGGGAAGTACAAATGAAGATAAGATTAGCTTCGGCTATTACTGTAGATAGTATAGTGGATGGACCTGGACTTAGAGCTGTTTTATGGACACAAGGGTGTATTCATAACTGCAAAGGATGCCATAACCCTAAAACACATAATTCATCTGGTGGATTTGAATCAGATACAGGTACAATAGCTAAAGAAATTGAAAAGTTAAAATTACATAGAGGTGTAACTTTGTCTGGAGGAGAACCATTTTTACAAAGTGAAGCTTTAGCTGAAGTTGCAAAGATATGTAAAAATAATGACCTAGATGTATGGGTATATACAGGATATACATTTGAGGAACTTACAGATAAGAAAAACCCTTCATACTTTAATAATTTAAATTTGCTTAGAAATATAGATGTTTTGGTAGATGGAAGATTTATAGAAGCTAAAAAAGATATAAGTCTTAAATTTAGAGGATCTTCAAATCAAAGAATTATAGATGTTAAGAAAACTTTAGAATTGAAAAAAATATGTTTACACGATGAATATATGAAAGAAGATTTAGGAATAGCCAAATAATAAAAAATTCGCTTCGCTTGGGCGACTAAGTCGGCGAACCACTTCATGTCGCCAACGACATTTAAAATCAGGTCTGTTGCTCAAGTTTAGAAGTTGGGATTATAACTTATCTACAAATCAGATAATTTATAATCCCTTAGTATGTAAAATAGGAATAAGCATAAGTGAAAACTTGTGTTTATTCTTTTTTTTCGCCTTTTTTCATGGGTATATTAAAAAATATCGAAAAAGATAATTAAATAAAAATATATACAACTTTATAGTGGATAATGTGGATAACTGTTAAAAATATAAGTATACATCGAAAATTAAAACTGTAGATAATGTGGATAAAACTGTTGATAACTTATTAATGACCTTTTTAATTAAAGTAAAATTAAAATATAATTAAAAAAAATAAAAAAACTGTTGACGCTGTTTAAATTAGATGGTAAAGTATTACTTGTCCTTAAGAAAAGGGCGAAACACAAAAGAGAAAATGAACTTTGAAAATTAAACAGTAGGTTAATTATAAAAATTCTTTTTAAAGAATTAAACAACAAACAACCAAGCCAGATATTCAGATAATGATTAGCTGAGCGATGGACAACTTTTTAAATTATATTTGAGAGTTTGATCCTGGCTCAGGAT
>NZ_JAKEDR010000225.1 GCF_023653455.1 Paraclostridium ghonii | reverse complement strand
TTCAACAAAAGTAAAAGAAGTAGATGAAAATTTAGCTAATAAGTTTAAACAAGATGTAGCTAAATATTCAAAAGAAAATAATATAGAAATAACAAATGAATTAGATGCATTTTTAAACAAAGTTCAAGTAGGACTTGATGTAATAGGACTTGTTCCAGTGGTAGGAGATATATGTGATGGAATAAATGGAGTAATATCATTAGCAAGAGGAGATATATCAGGGGCATTAATAAGTTTTGTAGCAATGGTTCCATTCATAGGAGATTCTGTAAAAGGCTTAAAATATATGGATAAGGCATCAGATTTATTAAAGCTAGGAGATAAAGTTGTAGATATAGGAAAATCAACAGCTAAAGTTGGTGAGAAAAAACTAGTTAAATTAGCTAAAAAAGAAACATTAGAAATAATATCAAAAGGAGAGAAAGAGTTTAAAAAAGTATTAGAAGCAACTCTAGATTTAGGTCAAAATGATTATGTTGCATGGATAAAAAATAAAGGTGAAGTTCCATTAAATACAGTAACTGATGAATTATCACAGGATATACAAGTATGCATAAATAATGGTTGTCTAGTAGGAGATACTTTGGTAAAAACTATAGATGGCTTAAAAGTTATAAAAGAAATAAAAGTAGGAGATTTAGTATTAAGTAAGAATGAAGAAACTGGATTAACCGAGTATAAGAAAGTTTCAGAGATACATAAAAATAGTACCTATGAAATTTGCGTAATAAAGACTGAAAATAGTATAATAGAAGGTACAACAGGACACTTATTTATGATAAAAGATAAGTGGTGGACACCAGCAATAGATATAGAAAATGGAGATCTAATAGAAGTTTCGGATGGTACTTACGAAAAAATTATAGATATAGAAATATCTGAAAATGCATATCCGATTAGCGTATACAATCTAACAGTTGAAGATAACCATAATTATTTTGTGGGTTATGGTGAAATATTAACCCACAATATGACAATTAAAAATGACTGCAGTAAATTTAATTTCGGAAAATATTTAAGACAATTGATAGGACCACCACCAGAAGGAATGATAGATCCACATGCTCATCATATACTATTTAAAAAAGGAAGAGGGAAGATACAACAAGAATTAGTTAAAGAAGGACAAGCGATATTAAGAAAATATGATATAGATCCTATATTTGGAAAAGAAAATTTAGTTTGGGCACCAAATCGCGTAAAAGGTCAGCATTCTACTGAGGTTGTTGAAGAACTTGTTTCTAAGTTAAAAGAAACAGATGATTTTTTTGGAGAATATGATGAAATTATAGAGATTTTAAATGAGTTTGCACAAAAGGCTAGAGATAGAAAATAATTAAGAGAGGGAATAACTTATGGAAATAAAAAAAGAAATGTATATAAGCATAAAAAATAATGATATTATAAAAGTAAAGGAATTATTAGATAATGATAAAAGTAATGTTAACATAGAAACTCCTTTTGGAAGTCTTTTACATGTAGCGGCTATGTATAATAGATTAGACATTGCTAAATTATTAATTAATTATGGAATCGATATAAATAAAAAATCTGGGGTAATTGATGCTGCAGCAATAAAAAAAGCTGCAACAAAAGGGAACATTAATATAGTAAAATATTTGATATGTGTTGGAGCAGAATTAGATACATCTACAGCTGAAGCTAATCCATTATTTGGGGCAATTTATGGAAACCATATAGATATTGTTGAATTATTAATTGATAATGGAATAAATATAGGAGTTAAGTATCATTTATACAATATAAAAAATATGGATGCGTATAACTATGCTATAGAAGGTGGCAATTTGAAAATAGCTAACCTAATTAAAGAAAAGATGTTAGAACAAGGATTAGAAGTAGTGAATATTTTTGAAAAATAAATGAGATTTAATTTTAATATGACGAAGGTATGTTAGATATTATCTAATGTCTGGTTCCAAAATTCCAACGGTGCTAGGCATTGTATCCTTCTATGCTATCTAAGAGAAAAGATAACGTATAGAGGTTTTTACCGAATGAAAAGTATGATTCTAGATGAGGTTACCATCATTAGTATGTTTTAAAAAATTACTGGAATTGGTTAAATTCCAGTAATTTTAAGCTATTTACACAAATCTATATACAGTCTCATAGACTAGTCTCTACCTTATTAAACAACCATTTTAAATTGATTTAAAAAGTAGTATTATAAATTTATTTTACTTTGTATATTTTAAGATAATCTTCAAATAAAGGTATTGCCTTTATAGAATCAAGACCTTTTACATCATTATGTGTAGCTAATATAATATTTGTACTTGAAATAGGATATATAGAATAAAGATCTTTTACTTCTTGTTGAATATTTGTATATATATCTAATCTAGTTTTCTTATCAGATGCAACAGCACCATCCATCCATAGTTTTTCTAACTTATCAGAAGAAATCATATTAGTAGACTTTGAACTAAACATTTCTTTAAGTAAGTCTGGGTCACCATTACAACCAACTCCATTAATAGCTAAATCATAGCTTTTACCTTTTTCATTATTAAACAAAGCTCCTAAAAATACATTTACATCAAGTCCTTCAATTTCAACATCTACACCAACTTTTTTAAGTTGTTGTTGAATTATTATTGCTGTATTTTTTTGATTTATACGAGTTTCGTTGTATATTAAATGAAGTTTCTTACCTGATAAATTAGTTTCTTTTATTAAATCTTTGGATTTATTTATATCTTGCTTATATCCAGAGACAGAGTCTGAGTATAATAAGTTTTTTGGATTAAAAACTGTATTTGCTTCTACTGCAATATCAGAACTTCCATACGCTCCAGATATTATATCTGATTTATTTAATGCTAGCGATATAGCTTGACGAACTTTTACATCATTTACAATTGCACTTTTATTATTAAATGCCATGTAATTGTTTCTTCCTTCTTCAAATGAGAATATTTCAAAGTCAGAATTATCTTTATACTGTTTTAATTGTTCATCAGATTTTATTTCTAATACAGATATTTCTCCGTTTTTAAATGCAACTTCACGTGCTGATTCATCAGTTATAACTTTAAAAGCTATAGTTTCAAGGTTTGGTTTGCCCCTGTAGTAATCATTTACTCTTTCTAAAACCAAAGAGTCGTTAGATGAACTTTTAACTTTGTACGGACCAGAACCAATTCCTTTTTGATTTGCATCACAGTTAAATATATCATCTACATTTTTATAAATATGTGAAGGTATCATTTGAAGTAAACCAATCATAGAAACATATGATGCAGATGGCTCAGGTAAATTTATTTCAACTGTTAAGTTATCAACTTTTTTTACATCTACAGGTTTCCCGTTTATCTCCGTAAAATATGGATCTAATTTTTTATCTTTTCTAATTTTTAAGTTCCAAACTAAATCGTCAGCTGTTATAGGTTTTCCGTCGTGCCATTTTAATTTATCATGAAGTTTTATAGTTATTTTTTTATTATCATTAGATACTTTATACGATTCAGCTAGATAATATCTAGTTTCATCATTACCAACACGATATAAACATTCAAATATAGGTAGTAGCATACGTTGAGCATCTGAAGATCCTTGTCCTATAGGATTTATACTATTTAAAGGCTCCCCAGTAGCTAGCACAAATTCTCCCCCGTCAACTTTTTGAGTACTAGCATTTTTAACATCGGATTTTTGTTTAGTAGAAGTACATCCTGTCGCTCCTAAACTACAGACTAGTGCTGCAATAAGAATAAATTTAGTTATTTTTTTGCGTTTCATAATTCCCCCCTGAATAATTGACTCATTCTGTTAACTTATTTATATTTGAATCTCGACCCCGATAGGGTTTACAATGGTTTCACCACAAAACACATTCCCCCTATAGAAAGGAGTCGAGAAAATTGAAACCTACGGTTAAATGCCCTG
>NZ_JAKEDR010000224.1 GCF_023653455.1 Paraclostridium ghonii | reverse complement strand
ATATTATAGCTTATTTTATCTATGTTTTTAATATATATATTAAATTTTGTATAAAAAAATAACAAGATTAGATAAAATTTCTAATCTTGTTATTTTTTATACTCTAACTGTATCTATATTTTTTAACTCTTTAGGCATCAAATTCCATATATAAACTGATAACCCAAAATCAAGCATACTATGAATTACAGTCCCTAAACCTACTAATAGTAAAATCGATATTGCAAATCCTTGTTCGTAGTACCCTTGAGTTAGACTTGATCCAAAGTAAAACGGAATAACCACTAATACTTCACCTATTGCATGTAAAATTCCCATAATAAATGAAAATCCAATCGATGAATTTATGCTAAAGATAGCACGTTTATTTTTACTTAGATATATAGAGCCAAAACTAACAAATAGTAAGTGGCTAAAGGCTCTAGCTACGACAACGATTGGAAAACCGCCTAATAAAAAACCAACGCTTGTACCAAGTGTTACAAATACTGCAGTACTTGGTGAAACAAACATAGCTATAAATATTGCAACATGACTTCCCAATGTAAATGATGCAGGTTCTAAAATCAACTTAATTGGAGAAAACATCGGTATTATAATTCCTAAGGCACATAATAGAGCTGACATAACTACAGCTTTTGTGTTGGTTCTATTATTCATCAAAATTCCCCCTATACACTTATAATGTTCAGTGTCTTTACACCTGTAATTATAAGTGTATATTCATATCTTTTTTTTGTCAACTATATAATAAATATCCTTTTTCTTTTAATGATCTCATGACATTTTCTAAAACTTCTTCTTTGTCACATTTTATAGTATGAAGATGAACCCCATCTGTTAATTGAGATAATGGGTTTACTGTATCTTCCCCTAATTTTTTTATAAATTCACGTATGTCTCGTCTAGATGATAAATGTAAATTCGCCGTTAATTGCCCATATACACTATGTTCTACTATAACATTCACAACAGTTGCTCCTTCATCTACAATTACATTTAATTCATCTTCTATACATTCTTTAGAATGCTTACATGCTATAGTTTTTATGAATTTATTTTCACACTCTTCTTCATTTAGTACATAGCCTTTAGGTGTCGATATAATATTTATACCTGAAGCTCTTATTAATGCAACATCCGAAACTATAACTTGCCTACTAACATCTAGTACCTTTGATAAGTAAGATCCACTAACTGGTTTGATTAAACTTTTTAATATTTTTATAATTTTTTCTCTTCTTTCGTTCCCACTCATAGTTAATTCTCCTTTTTTATATTTCTGTAATACATTATAACTTATATATATGTATTAATATCTATTATAAATCTAAAAAATCCCTAATAGTTATTACTTTAAGGGATTTTTTAATCATCAATTAATTTTTCAATTATATTATCTATATATTTTTTTTCTTTATCTATCATATAACTTCTTATTAAAGGTTCTATATCTCTTTTTATTACTTGCCTATACCAACTATGTACTATATACTCATCAATTTTATTATTTACCATAAAATAACTTTGCCCAATTTTGTAATTTTTCCCAATATCTTCTCCTATTAACTTATTTAACTTTATCATATCACAAACTACCTTATCTGCCATTTCTACTCCTAGACAGTCTCCAAGATAATTTCTAAAATCTATATTTTCAAATATAGGTTCTATATCTATAAAACTAAATCTTCTTCTTAATGGGTAATCTATATAGCTTAAATTTTTATCAGCTGTATTTAATGTCCCTATTATATAAACGTTGTCTGGTATATAAAAGTTTTCATCACTCTCACTATAAACAAGTTTTATAGAGTTTTCCTTGCCTCTTTTATTGCTCTCTATTATAGAGCTTATCTCTCCAAATATTTTATTAGCATCAACACGATTTATTTCATCTATTATAAAATAATGTTTGTATTCAGGATAAGACTGAGCTTTTTTTATAAAGTTGTAAAATAGCCCATTCTTTATATAATCCTCTCCATCTTTTCCCTTTTTATATCCTCTTATAAAATCATCATACGTATAGTTTTCATGAAATTGTATCATCTCTATATTTGAATTATCTCGATTTCCTTGATGAAAGTAACAAATCCTCTTTGCTATAAATGTCTTTCCAACCCCTGAAGGACCTTGTAATATAATATTTTTTTTACAATCTAAATTAAAAATTATGTCATCTAAAATTTCCTCTTCCATAAATACTTCTCTTAATAACTCTGTTTTTGTATATCCAAAATTTCCAGTAAAGTTAAATATTGCATCAACATATTTTTCTACTATTTTTTCTATCGCTGATTTAAACTTTAAAAATGTATGAATACATAGTTTTCTATATTCCATAAGTTCATCGAAATTATCAACATCTATTTCAAATCCCATTCTAACCCAATCTTTATTTTGTTTTCTTTCACTTATACCAAGTTCATATCCTACTTTTCTTGATATAAATTCATTTTTTTCATAATAAATATCTTTTAAAAATTGAGCTCCTTCTGAATCTCTTGATTCTATATATAACCCTAGTTGTTGTTCTTTTCTAAAATACTTAAATACATAATATATGGGTTGCCCTAATATTTTCCCACTAGAAAAATAATCTCTTTGCTGGCTATAACTTACATCTATATTAGCTTTATTTTCTATATCTATAGATAGTTTTGTTAAGAAATCTATAACTATATCTCTAGCCACCATAATCACTCCCCTTTATCATATATTATACCTTAGTAAAATATATGACCTAAGTTTGATTAATATGATTGAGATTTAGTATTAATTATATTAATTACTTTTACAACATCAAGCCTTTTAACAAATAAAAGCTGTCTAACATAGTTGTTACACAGCTTTTATTTGTTATTTTACTTCAATTATATAAACTTGTGTTTGAGGTGGTATACTCATAGTCATTACATTCGAATGATATGCTACTACTTTATCTCCTATATCTAAATCATCTACACTTATTTCATTGTACTCGCAATCAAGAATTAAAGTTTGATCACTATAAATAAGCTTAGTAAAAGTATATATATCTTTTGGGTTTGTAGCTATAGTTATAAACTTATATGGTTGACCATTAATATCTCTTATATCGACTATATTTCCCACTTTATAATTTGCATACTTCATCAAAGTTCCTCCTAACATAATATTATTCAATTTATTAACTTTTATATATTATGATTTATATTTAAAATATGTTAATGTAATAGAATAAAAAAAGCACAATGCATATGCATTGTGCTATTCTTAATATGTTCCTTTTTTTCCTATTTTATCATATAGTTTTTCATCTCTAGTTTTAGTTGACCCTGAGTCTCTAGCCCCTATTTTTTTACCATCTACTATTCCAATTTCAGAACCATGTTCAAATAAAACTTTTCTTTTCTCAGCATTACTCTTTGGTCTATCTTTATGTCTATTTTTATTATTTTTCATGCAACATCCTCCTAGATGATAAATATATTTCATAATTTAATTTAACCAAAAACTTAGTTTATATCCTGGTTATATATAATTTCTTGATTTTCAACAATCTTAGTTATGCTCATATTATTTTGCTCATCAACTTCAAATCCATATTTCCTATAAACTTTATTTAAAGCTTCTTGTGTTATTATACTTTTAGAAGGTATTGCAACACCTTCAATTTTTTTTATATAATTAAACTTGTGATCTTCAAAATAATGATTGTATGAATCTAATCTCATATTTATCTTTTCTACTATATAATCCAAGTTTTCCAATATGATTTTCCCATATCCGCGATTAGGTTTACCCGATGTAAATTCCTTTATATAAAGAGTTCCTACATCTTCTAGATTATAATAACTACAATCCATATATGTATCTTTAGTGTCTCCTGTAAAAACTCTTATATCTATAGGCATAAAAATTTCTATTTCACTTTTAATTAATTTTACTATTAAACAAATTATTCTATTTGAATCATCCTCTTTTACTTCAAATATTATATCC
>NZ_JAKEDR010000223.1 GCF_023653455.1 Paraclostridium ghonii | reverse complement strand
GTATTATTATTATCTATATTAGCAGTTATAATTAAATGAGTACTTCTATTTAAAATAAAAAATAGAATCGGTATCCCAACTAAAATAGAAAAAAATAAAATACTAATTAAATCTTTATAGTTCATATTTATATTATTTTCCATTTTCCCAAAAGTATACAAAAAAATAGTAGATGATAAATATTTTATATCATCTACTATCTTAAGATTTATTCGTTTTCATAGTTTTCAATAGGAGGTAAATCCTCTAATTTTTCTATATGTAACAATTTTAAAAACTCATTTGTAGTTTTATAAATTATAGGTTTTCCAATTTTTTCTAATCTTCCAGCTTCATAAATAAGTTCATTCTCAAGAAGTGTTTGAATAACCTTATCACTTTTAACCCCTCTTATTCCTTCTATCTCAACCTTTGTTATAGGTTGTTTATAAGCGATAATTGTTAAAGTTTCTAAAGTTGCTTGACTTAGAGTTTTCTTTCGCTTTGGCTCCAGCATATTTTTTATAAATTCTGAGTACTCTTTATTTGTACACATTTGATATTTATCTTGTAATTTAATAATTTGAATTCCTCTATTATTTTCTTTATACTCTACAATCAAGCTATTTAACATTATCTCAATTTCTTTAGAAGAAAGTTCCTCATTTATAGCATTTTTTAAATCTGTTATATTTATAGGTTCACTATATGCAAACATTATAGCTTCTATAATACTTTTTATCTCATCACGTCTCATATTAACTCTCCATATTTTTCTTTATTAAGATATCTTCAAAGAATAAATCTTGAACAACAATTATTTCATTAGTTTTTATAAGTTCTAGTACTGATAAAAATGTAGCGATTATCTCATCTTTTTCATACGTATCTATCAGATTTATAAATCTTATATTTTCTTTTTCTTTCATGATATCTCTTACATAGTGCATTTTTTCTTCAACAGATATAATACGAGTTTTAACAATTTTATTTAATTTCTCATCTTTTACTTCTTCTAGTTCATCTTTTTTTACTTTTAATATATGAGGAAGTATTTTTACTATAGCATCTAAAGATATAGTTTCTAAGTCTAGACTTTCTTCAATTATTACTTCTTCTTTATTTCTATAGAATATATCTTCTATGTAAGTAACATTATTTTTTAAATCTTCTGTAGCATTTTTAAACTTTTTATACTCTACAAGCTTTTCCATAAGTTCAAGTCTAGGATCTTCTTCTTCCTCATCATCTCTTTGCTTATATAATAAGTATTTAGATTTAATTTGTAAAAGTTTTGATGCCATTGTTATAAATTCACTTGCTATTTCTAAATCAAATTCTTCAAGCATATCTAAATAAGCTAAATATTGTTTAGTTATTTCTATTATAGATATATCTTTTATATCTATTTTATGTTTTGATATAAGATCATATAAAAGATCCAGTGGTCCTTCATACACCTTAAGTTGTACACTATATTTCATAAATTACCTCGATTTTTAATATAAATACTCCATTTATATTACAAATGCATTTACTATACCATATAACACATTGACTATAGGACTTAATATTATTACATGGAATCTAGTTAAGATTAAAAGTATAAATATAAATGTGCTCATACTTTCATACTTGTAAACAACATCGTAATATCTAATTGGTATAAATGTAGATATTATCCCCCACCCATCAAGTGGTGGTAGTGGTAAAAGATTAAATGCTGCAAATCCTATACAAAATGAAACTATGTAACTAAATATAAGCTGTATAGCTTCCATTCTAAAAAGCATCATAAGGTTTGCAAATATTATCGCTGTCAATAAGTTAAATGCAGGTCCTGCCAAAGAAACTAATAAGTTTCCAAGCTTATAATTTTTAAAATTATTTGGGTTTACAGGTACTGGTTTTGCCCATCCAAACCTAGCAACTATAAGCATTATAAGTCCTAATGGATCCACATGTTTCATTGGATCTAGCGTCATTCTTCCGCTCATTTTTGCAGTATCGTCTCCTAAAAGATGTGCTACGTATGCATGTCCAAATTCATGAACAGATATAGCAACCGCTATTCCTACTGCAGTTACCAAAAACTGACTTAAAATATTCATTCAATTTTCTCCTATTTTTTAAGTTTTAATATTATTATAACAATATCTATGTTTATAATCAAATTAAAAAATTCGCTTTGCTCATGTCGCCAACGACTTCGTCCGTTGCTCAAAATTCTTTTTTACGCTCAAAACACAGTAATTAATATAACTAAATTTCGTAAGTTTCCAACAGTTTTTTAATAAGTATAATATCCTTAAGCGTAAAAAAGACCTAGTAATCTAGGTCTTTTAAAACATATTATCAATTACTCTTTCAAACATTTTAAAGTAGCTTGCTTTATTTATATCTTTGTCATTTACAAGATCAACTTTCCCAACTTGATTGTTACCTTTATAAATGTTTATAGTTCCTAATTTAGTACCTTTTTTTATAGGCATTTTTATATTTTTACAAACCTGTATTTTTTTAGTAAATTCTTTACTTTCACCTTTTTTGATAAGAGCTGCTAAATCTTCTTTTGCGACTAAATTAACTTTATTATCTTCAGCTTTATCTAAATTTAGTGTAGCTATAGTATCTCCTTTAGAACATAATTTAACACTTTCATAATTTGCAAATCCATAACTTAAAAGAGATGATGCATCTTTAAATCTTTCTTGGGTTGTAGGTGCACCTAAAGTCGCTGCTACTAAATGTGTCTCTCCTCTTTTAGCGGATGCTGATAAACAATATTTTGCTTCCTGTGTAAATCCTGTCTTTACTCCTGTTGCTCCTTGATAGTGTTTTATCATTTTATTTGTGTTAGCAAGTCCTATTGATACTTGCTTCTTACCAACTACTATTTTGTCCATCCAAGTTGTTAGGTACTTAGTTATTTGATTATGTTTTAATAACTCTTTAGACATTAAAGCTATATCATGTGCACATGTGTAGTGATTATCTACAGGTAATCCGTTAGTGTTAGCAAAATGAGTATCTTTCATTCCTAACTCTTTTGCTTTTTCATTCATCATACCTACAAACTCTTCTTCACTTCCTGCTACATATTCTGCCATTGCTACACATGCATCATTTGCAGAAGCAACTGCTATACCTTTTAATAAGTCATCTACCTTTTGAGTTTCTCCTGGTTCTAAGAAGATTTGACTTCCACCCATTTCCGATGCTCTTTCACTTATTTGAACCTGATCATCTAGCTTTATTTTTCCACTATCTAAAGCTTCAACTATAAGTAACATTGTCATTACTTTTGTAACACTTGCTGGAGGAAGTTTCTTATGTGAATCCTTTTCAAATAGTATTTGACCACTTCCTACATCCATTAGTATAGCTGATTTAGATGATAATTCCATAGATCCATTAGCTTTCTTATCATCTGCAAAGGCTGTCATGCCAAAAGACATAAAAACCATCATAATAGCTAAAACTACACTAGTAAATCGTCTCATTACATTCACCTCTTGATGTTTTTATTTGATACTATTTTTTCACATTTTGACTAAATTTATGCGAAGAATTTAATAAACATCAATTATAGGTTTTTTATATGGTTTTATTTACTAAATATTTTTTTACAATTATATAGTATATACAAGCTTCATTAAAATTTTTTATGTCCATACCCAAAATATCTTTTATTTTTTCTAATCTATATATTAGAGTATTTCTATGCAAATATATATTGTGAGAAGTCTTAGATATATTAAATCCATTTTCTATAAAAGCTATCCCTGTTTCTAAAACTAAATTATCTATCTTTCCGATTAAGTTGTAATCAAATAAGTTTTTGTATGTAATATCACTTCCACATAACTCAATCATATTATATAAAGCTAAATCAAATATATCAAAGTATTTTCTATCATTATTTTCAATTAATATATATTTTCTCAATTTACTAATTAAATTTATCTTAATATCAAATTCATCTTTGCTTTTAATTTCCCCAAAATTTATTATATATGTCTTTTCATAAGATTCTGTCTCTATAATTTGAGGAGTATCTTTAT
>NZ_JAKEDR010000222.1 GCF_023653455.1 Paraclostridium ghonii | reverse complement strand
ATACTATATAGTATAGTATTTTAAATATTTTGGTACCTAAATACAAAAAATATAAAAAGGTGATTTTATGAAAATAATGATGTTAATGGATCAATTTACTATTGGAGGTACAGAAACTCATGTACTGACATTATGCGATACTTTAAAAAAGTTCAATATTAAAACAATAATACTAACTTTTTATGAAAATAAAAATACATTCACAGATAAAAATAAAAGTGTTATTAACAATATAAATAAAAATAAAGAATTATCTAATATTGAAAACCTAATAAATATTGTAAATTTATATAAAATAGACTTAATACATTGCCATAGTATAGAAAGCATGAAACTTGCAAGACAGTTATTTGATGTAACAAATACGCCATATATAATAACAGTACATGGTCTTTATTATCCAAAGGATGCGCTACAATACGCCTGTAAAAAAGCAAAACATATAATAGTAGTCAGTAAACCTGTGAAAAATTTAGTACTTGAATGCATAGGCATTGAAAATATAGATAAAATCTCTGTTATTTACAATGGAGTTAAAATTAAAAAAGATTATTTAATAACTAATAATTATAATCTTAAAAATAAACTTGGAATTCCTAATAATGCAAAAGTTGTTTTATATTGTAGTAGACTTAGTTTTACAAAAGGTAGATTAGCTGAAATTTTTATACATCAAATAAAAAATTTACTTAAAGATAATGTATATATAATAATAGTTGGAGATGGAATAAAGAAAAAATCTATAGATTTTTATGCTAATCAAATTAATAATGAGTACAAAGAAAAAAGAATAATAACACTAGGGAATATTTATAATGTAAATTCTTTTTATGGTATTAGTGATATAGTAGTTGGAACTGGTAGGGTTGCAATTGAAGCATTAAACTTTTCAAAGCCAGTAATTTGCTTTGGGATGAAAGGGTATTTAGGTATATTAAAACCTACAAATAAGGAGGAGGTTTTAGATACTTACTTTGGAGATCATGGATATAATGATAATATTGAGAAATTAAACATAGAAAAGAGCATCAAATATTTATTAGAAACTCAAGATGAATACAAAAAAATCTCCAATTGGGGGAAATTATATTGTGATAATAATTTTAATTTAGAAAAACTAATCATTAAGTATATATCTATTATTAGCTAAAATAATCAATACTATTATGTAACAAGTTTAGATAAATAATCATAAATTAATTATATATTGTAGAAAAATGCTTAATATAAAAAAATATGACATCTATAGGAGTGATACAATAGTATGATTGATCAAACTTTAATTAAGCAGAAAATAGAATTAGGATTAGATTGGGTTACTTCTAATCAAAATCAAGATAAATCTTTTGGTACACTATATCCAATTTTAAACACAGCTTTAGTAGTATTAGAGTTAGAACAATATGCGATAAGCTTAGGATTATCTCCACTAGATATATCATATAAGTACTATAACTCGTTAGTGAGTGGATTAGAGTATTTATTTTCAAACTCAAAAAGTAGTGCTTACGGCATTTACTATGAAGAAGATGAAAATATAAATTACACAACAGGAGTTGTGCTAGCAGCTATATGTTCAAGCCAAGCCCCAGATAAAATAATAACTAATGGTCCGGATTTTATACAAGGACTATCTTATAAAAGTACAGCGCAATATATAATAAATTATTTAACATATTCGCAAGACCCTGATGGTGGATGGGACTATAGTATTAATAATTATGATAATGTATCAAATAACTATGTTTCAGGTTATGTTGGATTAGGTATGGTATTTGCTGTAAATGGTTTATACAATTTTAATTTAAATATATCTGACGATTTAATTTCTAAATTTACTAATTGGGTAAATTATATACAAAATGATAATGGTGGTTCTGGATATAGTAACCCAAATGAAGATTTAGATATTTTAAAAACAGGTAATATGCTTTTAGAAATGAATTTATTGAAATTTACGCAAACAGATACTAGAGTGATTTCAGCTGCAAGTTATATAGCTAATATGTGGTACGAACCAGCTTGTTTTATGTGTCAAGGATGGAATTCAAGTCCTGTTGCTAATTACCAAGCGGCATACGCTCTTATGAGTGGTTTAACAAGTTATGGATTTTCAGAAATTAATCAAACTGTATCTCCATTCAATCAAATAGACTATATTACTGATGTTACGACGGTTTTATTAGATCAACAAAACTTAGATGGTTCATTTAACGCAAATCCTTATGATTTTTCACAAAGTGATAAAATGTTATCAACTATATGGGCGCTACTTACTTTACAAGGAGCTTTTACTAGTAGAGACAATATAGTTATAGAATTAGCTAGTGACAAGTCAAGTGTAAGACAAAATGACATTGTAACTTATACGGTAACAGTATCAAATATGGGCAATGTAAAGGCATTTAATTCTATTATTACAGATGAAATACCATCAGCATTAAGTTTTATAGATGGAAGTGTTGTAATTGATGGAGTTTCTCAACCTACTGGAGTTTCTCCTATAACTGGAATTTCAATAGGTTCGGTAAATATAGGTAAGGTAAGAGTTATATCATATCAATGTCAAGTTTTATCCACAACAAATAACACAATTGATAATATAGCAAGTATTTCATTTAATTACAATTTACCATATGGAACAACTACTCAAACTAAAACCTATTATTCTAATATAGTTTCTATAAATTTTATAGGAGAAGGTAATTTAAGTATTAATGCCAAGCTAAATACAACAACTGCAGTTGTAGGTGAAATAGTGACTTATACTATTAATATAACTAATAGTGGTAATATTCCTTTAAATAATGTTACTGTAATAGCTAGTTTAGATCCAAATCTTCAATATATGAACAATTTAAAAATAAATGGAATGGCTAAAGAGGGTAATATAGTAACTGGTGTAAATATAGGTCGTTTAGGTGTTCGAGAAACTACAATAATAAATTTTGATGCTAAAATAATTGGCGTTCCATCAAATGGAAAAATATCAACTAAAATAACAACAAACTATGATTACAATACTTTTGCATATAAAGCTCGATTAGAAAGCAATAGTAATATTAATGAAATTAAACCTAGGGTATCAGACTCAGAATCAGTGACTGTAGATATAATTATAGAGGTAATTGTAGTTGATCCAAAGATATCAATTTCTAAAAATTGTAGATCTACCTTAATTCAAGTAGATGAAACTGTTATTTATGACATTGATATAGAAAATAATGGAGAACTAGATTCTGTATCTACTGTATTGACTGATATATTACCACCTGAGTTACAAGTAGTTGAAATAAAAGTAGATGGGAATGTTATATCTGGTGATTTATCAGCTGGAGTAAAACTAGGGCCTATATTAAGTGGAGAGAAAAAATCAGTATCTATATTAGTTAAAGCATTAGAGGCTATAAAAGACTATACAAATAAAAGCATAACTACTATGAAATTTTTCCCTATACAAGGAACGGATGCATCTGTTTTAATAGTAACTACACCTTCAAATAATACTCTTACTGTAAACGGTCCAAAATTAATACTAACTCAATTTGTATGTCCTTCAGTTGCTAAATTATGTGATGTAGTTACATTTGAGATAAGAGTAAAAAATGCTGGAGATATTACTCTTGAAAATGTTATTGTTTCAAGTTTGCCAATAGCAAGTTTACAGAATATACCTTGCAGTATATATATAAATGGATGTAAGGAAATGTGTGAAAATATAGTATGTGGAATACATTTAGGTACTATGAATCCTGGAGAAGAATATATAATTCAATTTAAAGCACAGATTATTGATGATTCATTCAATCCAATATACAGTTTTAGTCAGGCTCGTTATTACTATGTTGTATCAGGTTTAACAAAGATTGGATACTCTAATAGTAATCTTGTATATTTATTCTTGGATTAGAAATTAGAAAATATATAAATATTAAGGCACGAGAAAAGGGCGTTGGGATATTTCTAATAGCCCTTTTCTTGTGTCTTAATATTTATATCATAATCAATTTGTATTTACTTTTATGTTATACTATTTATAAAAGTAAGTACAAGTA
>NZ_JAKEDR010000221.1 GCF_023653455.1 Paraclostridium ghonii | reverse complement strand
GTAAAATAAAAGTGCCTTCAACTCGAGTTAAAAGCACTTTGTCACCTACGTTTAAACTATCTTTTAAATTGTGTTCTATATTTGTGTCATCCGATGTTATATTTGCATTATTTAAAGTTATTAAGCTGCTACTAATTAAAAAATCATCTTTGTATAACACTATATCATCTAAAGATATTTCAAGATTAGGAAGTCGGGATTTAACAGTACCTAACTTGAAAGTTGTCTTTATTGGAGTAGCATTTCTCATCATATCGTATAACTCTAAGTATGGATTAGCCATTAAAAATACCTCCTTGCATTTACAAATCTACTTGAATAATAACTAGAATCGATGCTATCATATTTAACAGGTTTAGAACTATTAGGTGCGTGGATCATTTGTCCATTACCTACATACATTCCAACGTGACTAACACCCTTACCACTTGTATTAAAGAATAGTAAATCTCCTGCTTGTAAATTAGCTTTCGCTACAGCCTTACCACTCTTACTTTGTTCGCTCGAAGTTCTTGGAATGTTTATGCCTACTTGTTTATGGCAAAATTGGGTAAGCCCACTACAGTCAAACTGATTAGGTCCTGTTGCTCCCCATACATATTTACATCCTAGCTTACTCTTAGCTATATCTACAAGTTTATTTCCACTAGAACTTCCACCTGAACTAGAACCTCCACCGCTTGTAACTTCACATCCGATAAGAGCCGTTCCTCTACGTCGACCAAAAGCATTAGCTTCTTTTTTGTTAGCCATTAATAAGTCTATGTGATAAATTCCATTAACTACTTTTATAGCTCCTCCTCTATCTGTGCAAGTATAAACTAAATTATCCCTATCAGTTCCAGTACCTTTAACTTGAACTTTAGTTTTAAAAGGAACATCCTTAGGGCAAGCGCAAGTCAACTGACTTGGATTAAGCCTATTCCCGAGTGCATCGTAAAATCCACCTTCCATTTTGTTGTTAGCTGGATAATAAGCTGTAAACTCTGCTTGAACCTCTCGACCACCACTTACCGAAGTTCCGCCACTTGAAGTTTCTTTGTTTTCTTCCTCCCCTGCTTCAACTTCATTCATTATGTTTTTAAAGTTTAGGTCAAGGTCAATTGAATACTTTCCGCCTTCCCAAGTGTGGCTATCTGAATCAATATAAAAAAGCCCTACTAATCCAGTAGAACTATCCTTTATTTGAACACCATATCCAGTTTGGCAAGAGGTATCTCCAAACCCACTTAAACTACAAGTTTGTTCAACTCCCTTAAGTAATTTACTAGCCTCTATATTAGAGTTTTTACTTTCCTCAATTTTGTAAACATCTTGAAAAAGTCCATGTGCTTTTATCATAGCATCGTCTTTAACTTCTGCCTGCTTATTTCCATTTTCATCTACAATAAGAACCCTGTTAACCATGTTGCTAACACTTTCCTTAAAAGTAGTATTAATTATATTTTTCCCTTCTTCAAATGCTAAATTAAGCTTAACTATTCCTTTTTGGATAACTGATATTTTACCATCATTACAAATAGTCATATACTTTTTACCATCACTTTTAGATTGTTCGGTATAAGCCGTCATTATTATTTCATATATTGTGTTACCAATGAATACTTTATCTATTAAAGCATTAGCTTTTGCAATTTCACCAATTTTAAAATTAGAAATTTTTAATACTGTATTAGCTATTTCATTTGCACTTTTGCCTTTAAAGTTATATGAAACTTTTATCTTATTCATTTTTTCGCCTGCATCAAAAGCTAGGTAGCTAACAGTATTGTCTTTACTGTCTTTTTCTCTTTCAAATATAAATCCTTTGAATAACTGCCTATCACCATCATAAAGCATAACATAACTCGAAAGAGGTATATCTATCTTATTAAGTGCCTTAAACTCTAATTTTCTACCACATGCTTTTATATCCCCACTCCATGTAACTGTAGTTAATATATCAGATATATCAAATTTACTATTTACTGTATTACAAATCATTCTAATACTCATATACTCACCTACGGTAAAACTAATATCCAGTTTGGATATATAATATTATTTTTCGCAAGACTGGGGTATTTATTTTTATTAGCTTCATTTATTTTTTTATAGATACTACCTTTGCCGTAGTATCTGAATGAAATATCCCATAAGTTATCACCTTTAACAACTCGGTGAGTCCTTTGAGTTGCATTTGAGTTACTTGCAGTAGGTCTATTTTGTTGGTTATCAAGTCGAGGAACATTTTTAGGTTTATGTTCTATTAAGTTTAATTCAAAATATAAGTCCCTTGTACCATCCTGTTCCCTAGTATTAAAACTTTGTACTCTACATAGCATGTTTGTTGGAGTACCTGTAATTATTATCCTTATTACAGTACCCCCATTTTGCCATATCTGAATTTTTTCACTATACTCGTAAGGATCCATCCTATTTGAAGATACAAAAGAATAGTCTTGTTTTGGGAAAAACCCCTCTAACTCAATAGTCTTAAGTTTCATTCCGTCAAATGTATCAACTTCACCTAATCTTATTACATCATCAGTTCCTATATCAGACGACCTATCAACTCCAAGTGTTGCAGGTGTAATAGGAAGCTTTATTTTGTCATTATCTGTACCTATCCAAACTTCCAAATTACGCACCTCCTAATAGGATTTTATTTTGATTTATCTTTTTAACTAATTTAGTAGCAATTTTGTCTATATCTGCTTCCTCTCTTACAGTTAATCCATTAACGGTTATGTTAATGCCATCTAATCTCTGCTTATCAAGTCTTTTAGCTTCACCTTTTGTTAAAACTCTCTCTCCATCGTGAAGCCTAAAAGGAACATCATTTCCAACAACTCTACGAGTTCCGAATGCACTTCTTTTACCTTTTTTAGATTTACTACTACTTTTGCCATCATCCCCAGTAAACACTTTTTTTACAGTAGCCACAATAGGATTATTATTAATCTTATTACACATATCCTTCCACCAATTTCCGACATTTTGAATAGCCGTAGAAAGTTTAGATAATAATTTTAATAATAATTCAAGCATAGGCTTTATAATTGCCCAAGCCGCTTTAAGCAACAAACCTGCAACAGACCAAACTGCGTTCCAAATAACTCCAAATCCTTTGATTATGTTTGATATCTCTTCGCCATGCTCACCTATAAATTTAAATATATTTTCAATCAGAGGTTTAGCTGCATTTAATACAACACCTATTCCAGTCCATACTGTATTCCATACAGTTCCTAGAATCTGCATAATTCCCATTGTTGTAGGGGACTTCGTTTCAATACTAGTAAACAAGTCATTCCAAAACTCCAAAACTGGCTGAATTGCATCAGTCATACAAGACATATCAAAGCTTCCAAATAAAGTTGAAAAATCTAAACTCCCAACTCTTTCAGCGAAGTTAATAATATTTTCAGAAGCCGAATCTATAAATCCTATAAAATTGCTCATTCCACCTTTTAAAGGTTCTTCAAATACTTTAAATATTCTCTTTACGCCATTTGCTATTTTACCTAAAATCGTAGAGAATAACCCTCCAGCAGTTTGAGACATTTCATCAACTAATCCACCTTGTTTTTGTTTTATACCTTCGATAGCTTGGTCAAAGCTAGAATAATTTTCACCTAAAATATTATTAAGAGATTCCATATTCCCATTTTGTGCGGAAAAGAAAGCCTCTGCAACCTCTTGCGATGTTCTCATCTCATTTACAAAAGATTTCACGTTTGCCATCATATCAGTGTAGGTTTTAGCGTTTCCAACATTACCTTTAGCCATTATCATACCTTTAGTACCAAATTCAGTAACCTCTTTAGTCGTAAATGGAGTTTTATTTGCATAGTCTTCTAAATACTTATAATAATCGTCGGTAGCCTTCTCAGCTTGTTTTTTACTTTTACCACTATTTTTCACAACTCTATTTATTGTTATCTTTTGAGTTTCTTCTTCTGCCAAACCTTTTGCACCAATAGTTGCACCAGCCGTAACACCCCCTAAGGCAATTACTCCTAAAGCTTTAGCCTTACCCTTTATTTTATCTATAACACCACTAGCCATATCTTTAGCTTTAATAGTTATCGAGTATACATTTT
>NZ_JAKEDR010000220.1 GCF_023653455.1 Paraclostridium ghonii | reverse complement strand
CATTTAATCAATTATAAAAATAATCTATATATACAATGGGGGGAATATAATTATGTATACACTTGTAAATCAAGTGATTTAGGAAATACATGGGAAAAAAATAGTATCTATGAAAAAGAATCAGACCAAAGTCTTAGAAGATATATATTTAAATCTAACTATGAAGGTGATGAATTGTATAAATTTAATACTATATTTGAAAATAGAGAAAATATAAAGAATAGAAATGTTGATATGGATTGTATTATGTAGAATTATGTAGTAATATGTATAAAACTAAATTTTCCAAAAAAATACATAAATCTTTACCATTATACAAAAAAATAATATAGTATAAATAAGGAAAAATATTTAGGTTATTGAATTAACAAAAACATTATAGGGGGGCAAAATATGTTTTTACAAAAAAACTTTAGATTACATCATAATCCACACGTAAATGGATGTTGTGGAAATGGAGGAGAAAATTGTTGTGGGTCTCATGAAAATGATCATACTCATGAACATATACACAATCATTTACACGAACATGAGCATTTAAATGGATTAGGCCATAACCATAATCATGAAGATGGATTTACAGGAGTTCATTCACATGATCATGATCATACTCATGAGCATGGACATGATCATAATGGGGAACATGGTCATAGCCACGAATAAGAATTAAATATATTAATGAAATGAAAGCCATGAAGGTTTTAATAAAGGTATACTTTGAAATACCTTTATTTAAGTAACCTCATGGCTTGAAATTTTTTAGGATAAATTTATTAAACATATGAAAAATGGGGGAAATAAATTATGATAAAAAGCAAAAGTTTAAAAAAAATTGTAACGCTAATTGCTATAGCTGGGTTAACACTTAGTGTTGTAGGATGTTCATCAAATAGCAATAAAGAAGTTAAATCATCAAATGAAAAAGTTGAATCAAGCAATTTTAAATCTGTAGAGTACACGTATTCAGATGGAGCAAAAGACTATAATGTAAAAGTTGATAAACCAAAACAAAAAGCAGTTACGTTATCTCAATTCATGACAGAAATGTTATTAGCTCTTGATTTAGGAGATAAAATGGCTGGAACAGCTCTTTTAGATAATCCAATACTTCCACAATTTGAAGATGCTTATAAAAAGATACCTGAACTTAAGGTAGGTGAAGGGCACTCTATATCTAAAGAAGCCTTTGTAGCCACTGGTGCAGATTTTGTTAGTGGATGGGATTCGTCCATAAATGAACAGACTACAGGATCTCCTCAAGAACTTATAGATAAAGAAGTAGCTCCTTTTATGGCGTCAGCATATGCTCCAAATGGCACTATAGAAAATGTATATGAAGATTTTAATTTACTTGGAAAAATATTTGGAGTAGAAGATAAAGCTAATGAAGTTGTAGACAAAATGAAAAGTGATATAAAAGTTGTAGAAGATAAAGTAGGAAATGTAAAAGAAGAAGATAGAGTTAAGATGATGGTATATGACTCAGGAGAAAAAGATGCGATGGTAGTTGGATCAGGACTTGCAAATAACTTAATAGAAATCGCTGGAGGAAACAATGTATTTGGAAAAGATGCTAAAAAACCGTACATAAATGTTTCTTGGGAAAGTATAGTACAAAAAAATCCAGAAGTAATACTAGTTACAGATTTCTTAGCTGGACAGCCAGTAAAAGAGAAAATTGATTATTTAAAATCTAATCCTGCGCTTAAAGATGTTCCTGCTATAAAGAACAATAAGATATATGTAGTTAAACTAGCTGATTTATCTCCAGGAGTTAGAAATCCAATGGTAATAGAAGAAATGCATGGATATTTCTATGGAGATAAAAAATAATGCAAGTTTCAGTTGAAAATTCAAGAAGCCTTTCTAAAAAGAGAGGTTTCTTATTTTGGCTTGTAGCTTTAACTATAATATTAGCAGGAACAGTGATTGGAGCGATAGCTGTTGGAAGTACTTATATAGAACCAGGAGAAGTATACAAGGTGTTACTTAATAAGTTAACAAATGGAACGTTATTTAGTGGAGTAGGCGAAGTAATGACTCAAAATATAATATGGGAGATAAGATTTCCTAGAGTGCTTTTAGGTGCTATATGTGGAGCAGGGCTTGCGATATGCGGAGTTTTAATGCAGTGTGTAACAAAAAATCCAATAGCAGAACCATACATACTTGGAATTTCATCAGGAGCATCATGTGGAGCAGTATTTGTAATTGTATTAGGAGGAGTATCAAGTGTTGGAGTAAATAGTATAACTAGTGGAGCTTTCATAGGATCACTTTTATCAGGAGTACTAGTTTTTGCAATAGGAACTCAAATGGGAAAAACAACATCTACCACAAGGCTAGTACTTACAGGTATGGCGATTTCGACTATATTTTCGGCTCTAACAAATTTACTTATATATTCAGCTAAAAATTCAAATCAAGCTAAAAATGCATTGTTTTGGACTGTAGGGAGTTTAGGAGGAGCGAAATGGGATGTACTATTAATTCCATTTATAGTATTAGTAATTGTAATGGTTACAGCTTTCACTATGTCAAAATCTTTAGATATCCTTCTTTTAGGAGATGATAGTGCTATAGTACTTGGAATAAATGTAAAGTTAATAAAATCAATAATATTAATATTAGCAACACTTTTGACCTCTACATTGGTTGCAATAACTGGAGCTATAGGATTTATAGGATTAGTAGTTCCTCATATATGCAGAACTATATCTGGAAGTGATCATAAAAAACTTATAGTATTATCTGCACTCATAGGTTCTATATTTTTAATATTATCAGATGTATTAGCTAGAGGACTTTTCCCTCCAGTAGAAATTCCAATAGGAATAATAACATCTTTAATAGGTGGACCATTCTTCCTATATTTAATTTCTAAGAAAAATTATTCATTTGGAGGAAGCGATTAATGTTTAAATTGGAAGTTAAGAATTTAAGTTTTAGCATAGATAAAAAAGAGATTTTAAAAGACATATCATTTGAAATACCTAAGGGTTCATTTGTTGGTATCATTGGGCCAAATGGATCAGGAAAATCTACTATACTTAAAAATATATATAGACTTTATAAACCAAATATTGGACAAATAATACTTGATAACAAAAACTTACTTAATATGAAAGACAAAGAATGTGCAAAAGAGATTGCAGTTTTAGCACAAGAAAGTAATTCTCAATTTGATTTTACAGTTGAACAAATTGTTAAAATGGGTAGATATCCTTATAAATCAGTATTTGAAGATTACTCTAAACGTGATTTAGATATGGTTAATGATATGTTAAAAAGAGTAGGACTTAAGGATTATGTAGGAAGAAGTTTTTCAAAATTATCTGGAGGAGAAAAACAAAGAACTTTAATAGCAAGGGCATTAGTTCAAGATACGGATTTTTTAATATTAGATGAACCTACAAATCACTTAGATATAGGATATCAAATACAACTAATGGACTTAGTTAAAAGTTTAAATATAACTACTTTGTCTGCTATACATGATATGAATATAGCATCTATGTATTGTGATTATTTAATTGTTATGAAAGATGGTAAAATTAAAAAATGTGGAAGTGTTGAGGAAGTAATAACAGAAGAAATGTTAAAAGAAATATTTGGTGTGAACGCATATGTAGGAAGAAATCCTATGAATAATAAATTACAAGTATCATTTATGCATAGCCACTCTCATGTAAATGGAATAGGTCATGATCATGTACATGAAGATGGATTCACAGGAAAGCATGAACATTTACATAAACATGCATAGCAAGGATAAAAATAAACTCTAATTTAGAGTTTATTTTTTTATTTTTATTAAAAGTATAAATTACTAAATGATATACACTATATGCGCATTGATACATAAATAACACATAAAAATTGTAAAAATGGTTGCAAAAAGATGAGTGATATTATATAGTATAACATATAAGGAATAAAAAATGTTAATGATATATACTATATATTGGTGGGGGTAATATTGATGTGTACTTTAATAGCGTATGGAAGTAATAATGGAATAACTAAAAACTTAGCAATGTCTTTATCAGAAAAATTAAATTCAGATGTAGATATAAGGAATACAAAATATAATTCATCTTTTTATTTAGATAAATATGAAAATGTATTAATAG
>NZ_JAKEDR010000022.1 GCF_023653455.1 Paraclostridium ghonii | reverse complement strand
GAATATTATAATGAACCTATAATAATTAAATACAGCGATGAAAAGCATGATAGAGCAAGAAAACAGATAGAAAATTATATAAGTAATATAGTAAATACAAATTATGATGAAGAAGATAATATAAAAAATATTAAACATTGTAAGTTTTGTGAGTTCAATAAACTATGTAACAATGAATCTGTAAACTATAGAGCATTGGAGGTAGAAATATATGAGCCTTAGATTTATATTTGGAAGAGGCGGTAGTGGAAAAACAACATATTGCTTAGAAGAAATCTCAAAGCAAGTAAACGATGATGGAACAGCTCCTATAATACTTATAGTGCCAGAGCAATATACATTTGAAAGTGAAAAAAGATTAAGTAATTATTTAAAAAAAGACCCTTACCTTAGAGCTAGAGTTCTTAGTTTTAAAACACTAAGTAACATAGTATTTTCACAGGTGGGAGGGCTAACAGATATAAATATAAATGCAAGTGGTAGATCTATGATGATTTATAAAGCTTTAGAAGGAGTTAGCAATGATCTTGAAATATTTGCAAAAGCAGCTTCTCAACCAGGATTTATAGGAACTATAGCAGATATGATATCAGAACTTAAACAGTATAGTATTACATATGAATCTCTAGAAAATATAGCTGGGGAAGTTCAAAGCGAAACTCTTAAATTAAAACTTCAGGATATAAGTAAGATATATGCTAACTATGAAAAAATACTACATGAAAATTATATAGATTCTCAAGATTTATTAGTATCCTTAGCCGATAAAATAGAGAGTTGTAGCTATTTTGATGATGCAATAATTTATATTGATGAATTTACAGGTTTTACACCAAATCAGTATAAAGTAATAAAAAGTTTACTATATAAAGCTTCACAAGTTAATATATCGTTGACGTTAGACAATAATTTAGTTAAGAGTTACAACAAGACAGATGTGTTTTCACGTACTAAATTTACAGAAGAAAAGTTAAGAAAGTTGTATTTAGAGGCAGGTGTTAGTATTAAGCCGGAGATTAGTTTAAATTCAACTAAAATAAAGAGATTTGAAGGCAATAAAGAGTTAGAACATCTTGAAAGAAATTATTATTTATATCCTTATAAAACATATGAACAAGAAACTGAAAGTATATCTATAAAAGAATTTAGCAATTTATATTCAGAAGTAGAACAAATAGCTAAAGAAATAATATTTTTAGTTAGAGATAAAAAAGCAAGATATAGAGATATAACTGTAGTAACTAGAGATTTAAATAGATATGACTTTTTAGTTCAATCTATATTTAACGAATATGATATACCTAATTTTATAGATAGTAAAAAGGAAGCTAAAAGTAATCCTATAATAGTTTTAATAATAGCGTCTCTTGAAATGAAAAATAGAAGTTATAACTATGAAACTATGTTTAGATACCTAAAGAGTGGACTTTTAGGTATAAGCATTGAAGATATCAGTTTAATAGAAAACTATGTTTTAGCTAATGGAATAAAAGGAAAAAAATGGTTTGAAGAAAAATGGAACTATAGAGTATACCATAAATTAAATGAAGATGAAAATGAGTATGAAATAGATATAATTAATAGAGTTAATGAAATTAAAGATATAATAATAAAACCTATAATTAACTTACAAAAGAAACTTGAAGGTAAAAATAAAGCAAAAGATATATGCAAGTACATATATGAATTTTTACTAGATATAAATATACCTAATACTATACAGATAATGATTGATGACTTTAAAGATAAAAATGAAATAGATTTGGCCAATCAATATGCTCAGGTTTGGGAAATAGTAGTTGATATATTAGACCAAATAGTTGAAATTATGGGAGAAGATGTAATAAGTTTAGATAAATTTATAAAAGTAATAAGTATAGGTTTTGATGAGTATGAATTAGCCACAGTACCTCCAAGCTTAGATCAAGTTTTGGTAAGTAGCGTAGATAGGATGAAAAACCCAAATACAAAACATTTATACTTAATGGGAACTACAGATGGTATTTTCCCACTAATATCAAAAGATGGTGGGATATTAAATGATAGTGATAGAAAAAACTTAGGTGATAATAGAGTAGAAGTTGATATTGATAGTAAAACTAAAACATTTGAAGAACAGTTTTTAGTGTATAGAGCATTAACGTCAACTAAATGTTCATTAACAGTTACTTACCCAATATCTGATCATGAAGGAAAAACATTAAGACCTTCTATAATAGTATCTAGATTAAAGAAAATATTTCCAAATATAAAAAATCAAAGCTATTTAAATGATACTAAATATTATTCAAGTGAAGAAATAGTAGAGAATATAACTACTAAAGCGCCAACATTTAATGAACTTATAAAATCTATAAAAGAATTTGAAGAAGAGAAATCTATAAATCCAGTATGGTTAGACGTATATAAATACTTCATTCAAAATGAAGAGTATCATAGAAGATCAAAAAATATAGTAGAAGGTTTAAATTACACAAATCAAGTAAAACAAGTGGAAAGTGAAAAAATAAGAGCATTATACGATAATAGACTATTTAGTGTTTCAAGATTAGAAAAATATGCTCAATGTCCATTTGCATATTTTATACAATATGGGCTTAAAGCAAAAGAAAGAAAAGAGTTTGAGTTTACTCCACCTGATTTTGGTACATTTGTGCACAATATCTTAGATAAGTTTTCAAAACAGTTATCTAAAGATAATTTAGATTGGAGAGAAATAACAAATGCTTATATAGTAGAAAAAGTTACTCTAATAGTTGAGGAATTAATATCTAAAATACCAGGATATATCTTAAAAAGTTCTAAAAGATACGAGTATTTATCGTATAGACTAAGGAATATGCTTATTTCAGCTATATCTATAATAAGTGACCAAATAAAAAAAGGTTCATTTGATCCTACTGACTATGAAGTAGAATTTGGAGTTAAAGGAAAATATCCACCTATTAAAATTATCTTAGAAAATGGAGAAGAGATAAATTTAATAGGACAAATTGACAGGATAGATAGCTTTTCAGATGGAGAAGAAAAATATATAAGAATTGTAGATTATAAATCTGGAAATAAAGACATAAGTCTTACAGATGTATATCATGGACTTCAATTACAACTATTAGTTTATTTAGATGCAATTTTAGAAAGTGCTAAATACACTGATGGAGATATAAATCCTGCTGCAATACTTTATTTTAAAATAGATGATCCTATTATTAAATCAAATGAAGACAAAGAAGACGATAGTATAAGAGAAGAAATACTAAAGAAGCTTAAGATGAAGGGGTTAGTATTAAAAGACAGTAATATAATTAGAAAGATGGACAATACTCTACCTGAAGGAGAAAAAGCAACATCTCTAGTTATTCCAGCTTCTATAAATAAAGATGGAACTATATCAAAGAATACATCAGGGGTAAATGAAGAAGAGTTTTTAATACTTAGAAAATATGTAAAACATACAATAAAAGAATTAAGTAAAAACATGCTTGAAGGGTATATTGGAATATCCCCATATAAAACTAAAGAATCAACATCTTGTGAGTTTTGTAGTTTTGCAACTATATGTCAATTTGATAGTACATTTAAAGATAATAATTATAGAATTATAAATAAAAAAAGCCAAGATGAAATAATTAATAAAATGAGAGGAGAGGTTGAATAAATGGGTTCTCCTAAATGGACAGATGAACAACAAGCAGTAATCGATAGTAGAAATTGTAATCTACTTGTAGCAGCAGCTGCAGGCTCAGGTAAAACTGCAGTACTAGTTGAACGTATTATACACATAATAACAGATACTCAAAATCCAGTAGATATAGATAAATTATTAGTAGTTACATTTACAAATGCAGCTGCATCAGAGATGAGAGAACGTATAGGGGATGCTATATCTAAAGCATTAGATAAAAATCCTGAAAATAGTCACTTGCAAAATCAATTAGTATTATTAAATAGGGCAAGTATTACAACTATACATTCATTTTGTTTAGATGTAATAAAATCTAATTTTCACAAAATAAATATAGATCCTAATTTTAGAATAGGAGATCAAACAGAGTGTTCTCTTTTAAAACAAGAATGTATAGAAGCAGTATTTGAAGATTATTATGACTCTAATGATAGTGGATTTTTGAACTTAGTAGAAAGCTATGCAGAAAAAAGAGGAGATAAAAATTTACAGGATATAATTTTATCAATATATAACTTCTCTATGGCATCACCATATCCTAAAAAATGGCTAGAAGATTCAGCAAAAGAATTTAAAATAGGTGATGATTTTAACTTTTCTAAATCTATATGGGCCAAATCTATACTAAGAAATGTAAAGATAGAAATAGATGGAATAGCATCTAGCATGAAAAGAGCTATAGAATATATAGATGGCATAGATGAACTAGAAACGTACAAGGAAAAGTTAAATATAGAATATACACAAATTATAGATATTTTAAGTGCTTGTAATGAAGGCTGGGATAAAACATATTATTTTATGAGCAATATGCAATTTGAGAACTTTGCAAAAGGAGTAAAAAGACTATCAAAAGATACTCCTGATTACATAAAAAAAGCAAGAGAAAATGCTAAGTCTATAAGAGATAAAAATAAGAAATCATTAGAGAGTATAATAGGATCAACTTTTTATAAAAGTAATGAGCAAATATATCATGAGATAAAATATTTACATCCAATTGTAACTTCTATTTCAAAACTTATAATGGCATTTGAAAAAAAGTATAAAGAAAAGAAAAAAGAAAAAGGGATTATAGATTTTAATGATATAGAACACTTTGCATTAGCTATATTAACTCAAGAAGATGAAAATGGGAATATGATTTCATCAGATGTCGCTAAAACATATGTAGATAAGTTTTCTGAAATATTTATAGATGAATATCAAGATAGTAACTTAGTTCAGGAAGTTTTATTAAGTACTATAGCTAAAACTGAAAATCCAAATAGGTTTATGGTTGGAGATGTAAAACAAAGTATATATAGATTTAGGCAAGCTAAACCAGAAATATTTTTAAAAAAATATGAAACTTATGATACTGAAGAAGGTAGTGAAAATAGAAAGATAATGCTATATAAAAACTTTAGAAGTAGAAAAGAAGTTGTAGACTGTGCAAACTATATTTTTGAAAATATAATGAGTAAAAACATAGGGGAAATTGAATATAATGGAAATGAAAGGCTAAATTTAGGTGCAAGTTTTAAAGAATGTGAAGAACATAATGTATTGGTAGGAGGCCCTACTCAGATTCACTTAATTCAAAAAAATGTTAAACCAAAAACCGAATCTTATGAAAATGAAGAGAATGAGGAAGAACAAGAAGAAATAGATAATATTCAATTAGAAGCTAGGATGATAGGAAATATCATCAAAAGCTTAATAAAACCTAATGAGGAAGGTAAAGTAACAAAAGTTTATGATAAAAGAATTGATGGATATAAAAATGTAGAATTTAAAGATATAGTAATCTTACTAAGAGCTACATCTAGTTGGGCACCGGTATTTGTTGAAGAATTAATGAACATGGATATACCAACATATGCAGATACAGGAGTTGGGTATTTTGATACTATAGAGATAAAAACCATATTATCATTACTTCAAACAATTGATAATCCGATACAAGATATTCCTTTGATAGCTGTATTAAAGTCTCCTATGTTTTTATTTACTCCAGAAGAGTTAATTGATATAAGAATAGAAGATAGAGAAAAAAGTTTTTATGAAGCTTTACAAATAGCATGTAATAAAGATGATGATTTAAGTAAAAAGATACAATACTTCTTAGACAAGTTAGATGATTTTAAAAGTAAATCCCTTTATATGAGTACAGATGAATTTTTATGGTACATATATATAGAAACGGGATACTATGCTTATGTAGGAGCTCTCCCAGCAGGAATACAAAGACAAGCTAACTTAAAGGTTTTATTTGAAAGAGCTAAACAATTTGAATCAACAAGTTTTAAAGGACTTTTTAATTTTATAAACTTTGTAAAAAAATTAAAACGTTCAAATTCTGATATGGGAAGCGCTAAAACACTAGGAGAAAATGCAAATGTAGTAAGAATAATGAGTATACATAAAAGTAAAGGATTAGAGTTCCCTGTAGTTATATGTGCTGGAATGGGGAAAAATTTCAATACTCAAGATTTTAGAAAAGATATACTATATCACCATAAGCTAGGTTTTGGACCTCAATTAGTAGATTACGAGAGAAGAATATCATACCCTAGTATAGCTAAAGAAGCTTTAAAAACTACTATAAATATGGAGAATTTATCTGAAGAGATGAGGGTTTTATATGTTGCATTTACAAGACCTAAAGAAAAATTAATTATAACTGGGTCAGTAAAAGATGTAGAAAGTAGTATAAATAAATGGGCTGAAGATATAGAAAATGTAGGACCTGTATGTGAATACCAAATTTTAAAAGGGAAAAACTTTTTAGATTGGATAATGCCAGCGGTTATAAAACATAAAGACTTAAATGATTTACGTAGTTTAATTGAATTAGAAGCTGGTAATTTTAATGACCATGAATCAAGGTGGGAAACTAGAATATGGGAAAGATCAGATATATTAATAGAAAAAGATATCGATGAAGAAGATGAAAGTATAGATATTATTTTATCTAATTTAGATTTAAATGAAAATAAAAGTGAATTTTATGAAGATATTAAAAACAAACTAGATTACAAATATCCATTTATAGAATCTGTTAATAGAGCGGCTACTATATCTGTTACGGAAATAAAGAGATTAGAAAATAAAGAAGAAATTGATTATAGTGCTCACGAATTAATAAAAAAGCAAACTGAAATAAAAATGCCACTATTTATACAAGCAGATGAAAGTAAACATAAATTAACAGGAGCTCAAAAGGGTACTATAATGCATTTATTTATGCAAATTGTCGATTTAAACAAAGTAAATGATTTAAATGAAATCAAAGATGAAATTGAATTGGCTATAAAAAAGAAAGTATTAACACAAACTCAAGCAGATACTATAAATCCATACAAAGTATTAAAGTTTTTTAAATCAAATTTAGGAAAGAGAATGCTAAATTCATATTTCTTAAAAAGAGAACAGGCTTTTTATCTACAACTTAATATGAGAGATGTATTTAAAAATGACGATAAAATAGAAATTTTAGAGAATGAAGATAAACTTATGGTAAGAGGTATAATAGATGTATACTTCGAAGAAGATGATGAGATTGTTATAGTTGACTATAAGACTGATTTTGTTAATGAAGAAAATAAAATTGATATTATAGAAAAATATAATAAGCAACTTGAAATATACAGCAAGGCATTAAATACATTAACAGGAAAAAAAGTTAAGGAAGCATATATATATTTATTTGGAATAGAGGAGGAAGTTTTATACACATTTGATTTAAAATAAAAAAATCACCTATACAAGGGGGGTATAGGTGATAATGGGGGGATAAAAATTATTTATTTTCCGATCATATTTTAATTATTAACAACCATTTAATTCTTATTCATGGTTATTAAGTTTTTTATTAAGAAAGGTTATTAAGTTCCTTTCTTAATTTTAATATATTCATAAAAAGAATATTTGTTACTATTTTCAACATAAATTAATAAATTTCTTATTATTTAGTTTTTATATTTAGCTAAATTAAACTTAGAAGAGAACTGTAATATGAGGAGAATGAGTTACTATAAAGAAATATCAGATACATGATATTTTTTTATTTAATGAACAATATATATAAGTGAGGGTTATTATTTATATTAATAAATGGGATTAGCATTCAGGCAAGTTTTTCCTGGCGATATTTCCAAATGTTTAAATACTATGATATAATGATAATAAACAAAAAGTATAAATTTAGGAGTGTGGTAAAGATTGGATTCGACCGGTGGTAATACTATTATTCAAATAGTGATGCTAGTAATTTTACTAATAGGATCAGGTTTCTTCTCAGCATCAGAAACCGCATTGATGTCGCTTAGCAGAATTAGAATTAGACATATGAAAGAAGAAGGAGTAAAAGGGGCTAAATTAGTGCATAAGTTAACTGAAGATTCAGGGAAGCTTTTAAGCTCAATATTAGTAGGTAACAATATAGTTAATATAGCTGCAACATCTATATCAACATTATTATTTACAAAAAAATTTGGAGCGCAAGGTGTTGCTGTAGCAACTGTATTAATGACTATATTAGTTTTAATTTTTGGAGAGATAACACCAAAGACAATAGCTGCTAATAATTCAGAAAAAATAGCTATATTAGTTTCTAAACCTATAAAAATAATTATAATAATTTTAACGCCAATAGTATGGGTATTTAACATAATTACAAATATAATATTTAAATTATTTGGAATTAAGTCTAAATCAGGGCAACCATATATAACAGAAGAAGAATTAAAAACTATGGTAAATGTCAGCCATGAAGAAGGCGTTTTAGAAATAGAAGAGAGACAAATAATAAATAATGTATTTCAATTTGGAGATATGCAAGCTAAGGAAGCTATGGTTCAAAGATTAGACATGGTATGTATAAATGCAGAAGATGGATATAAAGAAATAATAAGTCTATTCAAAGAAGAACAATTTAGTAGAATGCCTGTATATGAAGAATCAGTGGATGATATAATTGGAATAGTTAATATAAAAGATATTGTATTTTTAGATGAAGAAGAAATAGCAAACTTTAATATAAAAAATTATCTCAGAGAGCCATTTTTTACGTATGAGTTTAAAAAGATAACTGAGCTACTTGAAGAAATGAAAAAATATAAGAGTCAGATGGCCATAGTTGTAGATGAATATGGAGGAACATCTGGTCTTATAACAATAGAAGACTTAGTTGAAGAAATTGTTGGTGAAATAGAAGATGAATATGATGAAGATGAATCAGATATTGAGGTAATAAAAGAAGATGAGTATGTAATTGATGGTAGCAAAAAAATATCAGAAGTTAATGAACTTATAGGAACAAATTTAGAATCAGAAGAATTTGACTCTATTGGTGGATTTATAATTGGATACTTAAAAAGACTTCCAGAAGAAAATGAAGTTATTGAAGTTGACAATGTGAAGTTATGCATAGAGAGCCTAGATAAAAATAGAATAAAGAAAATAAGAGTGTTTACATAAGGTACTAATTCTAGTACCTTATTTTTATATAAACTTTAAAAATAGTACAAATACTTTATTTGATAAACTTTAAATAAAGTACTATAATTAAAACGTATGAATTTAATTATAAAGGGTGCATAAAACAAAAGAATTAAAATATATGGGGGGTATATTAAAGTGAAAGAAAGAGTACTTGAAAGATTTTTGAAATATGTTACATTTGATACAACTGCAGATCCAAAAAACTCAAACTGTCCATCAAGTGAAGGACAAAGAGTATTTGCTAGTTATGTAGTTGAAGAATTAAAAGGGCTAGGTATTAAAGATGCAAATGTTGATGAAAACAGTTATGTAATGGCTACATTAAAAGGAAATATAGAAGGAGCTCCTACTATAGGTTTTATATCTCACTTAGATACAGCTCCAGATGTAACAGGAAAAAATATAAAACCTAGAATAATAGAAAATTATGACGGTAAAGATATCGTTTTAAATAAAGAATTAAATGTAGTAACATCTACTAAAGATTATCCAGAAATGAAGACTTTAACTGGACAAGATATAATAGTTACAGATGGTACTACTTTACTAGGAGCAGATGATAAAGCTGGTATAGCTGAAATTATCACTGCAATAGAATATTTAGTAAATAATCCAGAAATAAAACATGGAGATATAAAAATAGGATTTACTCCTGATGAAGAAATTGGTAGAGGAGCAGATTTATTTGATGTTGAAAAATTTGGAGCAAAATACGCATACACTATAGATGGTGGTATGCTTGGAGAACTTGAATATGAAAACTTTAATGCAGCAGGAGCAACTATAACTATACAAGGTAGAAATGTTCATCCAGGTAGTGCGAAAAACAAATTAGTCAATGCTTTACATATAGCAGCAGAAATATCTGAAATGTTCCCACACAGTGAAAGACCTGAAACTACAGAGGAATATGAAGGGTTCTATCATTTGAATGATATAAATGGTAATGTTGAAAGTGCTACTATGACATATATAATAAGAGATCATGATAAGTCTAAATTTGAAGAAAGAAAAATATTTATGACTTCAGAAATAGAAAAAATAAATGAAAAATATGAAGGAAGAGTAAACTTAGAATTAGTTGATCAATACTATAATATGAAAGAAAAAGTAGAGCCAGTTAAGTTTGTAGTAGATATAGTTGAAGAGGCTATGAAAGAAATTGAAATAGAACCATTAATAGTACCTATAAGAGGGGGAACAGATGGAGCTAGATTATCATTCATGGGATTACCTTGTCCAAATATATTTACTGGAGGATTAAACTTCCACAGTAAAAATGAATGTATATCTATTCAGTCTATGGAAAAAGGAGCTAAATTAATAGTTAAGATAGCTCAAAAATATGCTAACACAAAATAATGAATAAAAATGAACTCTAAAAAGTGTAATCTTCTTATAATAGATACATATAAAAAGCACCATATAATGATGCTAATCGTGCCTAAAATAAGATGATTACACTAAATTAGAGTTCATTTTTAAATTTTAATGTTATAAATTTATGATTTCCTTTGAATTTATATCTATTAGATTTATATCTAAATCCAATTCATGAGAGCTTTCTAATAAATCTATAATAGCAACTGAATGAGATTCATCTTTCGGGATAGATGTACTTCCAGGATTTATAACTATTAAATTTTCATCAACAAAAAGCTCTTTTACATGAGTATGTCCAAGTATTAATATATCAGCACCCATTGATTTAGCTTTTTTTATAGTATCTTCTTTAGAATCTATATACCCATGATTTATTAATATTCTAGCTTCTCCGAATTGACTTAAAACATATGGACCTTGAATAGGGTGTGTTATAACCATTTGGTCTACATCTGCATCACAGTTACCACGAGCTATAAGTATATTATCTAATTCATTTATTTTAGATATAACACCTTTAGGATTATATCCTTTAGGCAAATCATTTCGAGGGCCGTGGTATAAAACATCACCAGCATGAAGTATAATATCACACTCACATAAAACATCTAAAGCTTTTTCAAAATATAGTAAGCTGCCATGTGTATCACTCATTACACCTATTTTCATAAAATTGTCCTCCTAATGTATCATAAAAATTTTTCTGAAACTCTGCTCCAAAACTCGTAGTTAACAAGTCTAACTAATTTAACAAATATATCTGATGTAGTAACTGATATACTTGTTATTTTCTCAAACCTATACTCAACTCCATCAACAACTATTAATATTGAGTCTTCAAATCTATATTCAGGTAAAATATTAATTAATGCATCATGAGGAAATATAATACTAGAAGTAAAACATCTATATGCGTTAGTATTTATAGGATGTAGAGGCGTTAACTGCATAAGTTTTAGGCTAGGATCTACAATACTACCTCCAGCAGCATAGTTATAAGCAGTAGATCCAGTTGGAGTAGAAATTAACAGACCATCGCCACTAAAATTTTGAATATCTTTATTATTAACATTTAACCTAAGATGTATAGTTCTAGATTTATCTCCTTTTATTACAACATCATTAACAGCATACATGTCTATGCAGCTACCTTTTGTGCAGATAGTTGTCTGTACAAGAGGTATATCTTGTAATATAAAATTATAATTTTTATAATCACTAATAAACTTATCAATAAAATCAGGGTATACGTCAGTGAAAAAACCTAGATGACCAGTATTTATACCTAAAATTGGAATATCAGGGAAATCAAAGTCATGAACAGTTTTTAAAAAAGAACCATCACCACCAATTGAAATTATAAGTTCTGCAGTATTATCAAAAGTATAGATTACATTAAAACCAGCACAAATTAGTTTTTCAGTTAGTATATCTCTTGTTTTAATAGATATATCCAATGAATTTGAGTTTATTATTATCGTTCTTTTCATATCCCCACCTCTTTACATTTGTATTATAACATAATTTAAAAACTAATTGATAACTTAGTAAAATATGTAATGTATAAATAAAAAGTCTTATCTATTCTTTAAAAATAGTATAAAATATATAATGTTATTATAATTGAAAGTAGGTGTAAATTTGTTCAAAAAAGAAGAACAAAAATATGATACTATATCTTACACAAGTGAAGAAGATGCAACTTTAAAGGAAATATTATTAAATAAGTTGAATTTTTCAGTAAGGTCTTTATCAAAAATGAAAAAAAATCAAACTGTATTAGTAAATGGAAGTTTTAAAAAGCCAAGTACTAATATAAAAAAAGGAGATTTAATAGAAGTTAAAATAGAAGAAGATATGGCAAACTTTATGCCACAAGATTTAAACTTAGATATACTTTATGATGATTTTGACTTAATAATGGTAAATAAACCTCCATTTATAGTTGTACATCCAACAAAGAGTCACAATATAAACACAATTGCAAATGGAGTTACAGATTATATAATTAAACAAAATGAAAAAGTTAAAATAAGATTTGTAAATAGACTAGATATGAATACATCAGGCCTAGTAATAATAGCTAAAAATGCATATGCTCATCATACTTTATCTAAAGATATGAGCGATGATAAGGTAGAAAAAAAATATATAACAGTTGTAAAAGGAATCGTAAAAGAGAATTTTGGAACTATAAATGAGCCTATATACAGATCTGACGAAGATAGTATAAAAAGAGTGGTTGACAAAAGAGGTCAGGAATCAATAACTCATTATAAAGTACTAGAAAGATTAAATGATGCAACTATATTAGAAGTTAAATTAGAAACAGGAAGAACACATCAAATAAGAGTTCATATGAACCACATTGGTCATGGGATAATTGGAGATGAACTATATGGGTATGTAGATGAAAATTTAATAAGTAGACAAGCATTACATGCTTACGTTCTAGAATTTGATCAACCGAGGACAAAAGAAAATTTAAAATTTAAAGCTCAAATTCCAAAAGATATGCAAGATTTAATAGAAAAATTAAGATAGAGGTGAAAATATGATAATACATAAGTTTATAGTACATGTACTAGATAAAAATAGTGAAGTTCCTATATTAAATGATTTTGAAGGAAAAATAAGTCAAGAAGTTGATAAGTTTTTTCAAAAAATAATAAAAAGAGTTAGCAAAGATGATGATTTAAGAAAAGGTATATTTAAAGACTATGAAAATAACTTAGTTAAAAATTGTTGTGAACAAATAATATATGACGAAAGTACATTTTTAGAAAACTCAAAAGAAATAGCAGCGTATTTATTTGATACTATGAAAATAAATGCAGAATTAGAGTCATGTGATTTAGCTATTTGTTTATACACTATTAAAGATGAAAAATATGTAGGAATCTTAAAACTAGATTACAAAAGATTATACACTCATTCTATAGAATTTGTAGATGATAAATTTAATATTCAAATGGTCCCAAATGAAATAGGTATACCAGAGACACAAAGACAAAAGCAATGTGCAATAGTAGGATTAACTGGTATGAATGATGAATATCATTTAAGACTTTTAGACAAAGATGCAGAAAAAGAAGAATTAGAATCTAAGTTTATAAGTGAGTTTTTAAATTCAGAAAAAGTTGATGATGATAAGCATAAGACTAAAGTGTTTAAAAATAGTGCAGAAACGTGGATAACCAACGCTTTAGCCAATGATATAAAACAAGCTGAAGATGTAAGAAGTGTGCTAAACTACACATTAAAAGAAAAAGAAGAAATAGATTTAAATGACTTTGTAGAAAAAACAATAGATAATAATGACCTAAAAGAAAGTTTTAAAGAACATATGGAAGATAAAGGTTTAGAACAATCTTTCAGTATAGATAAGCAATGGGTAGAAAAAAAATTAAAGAAGAGAAGTATAAAAACTGATACTGGATTTGATATAAAAGGTGAATTAAGTAATTATGAAGATCCAATGAAGTATAGTGTAAAGCAAAACTCAGATGGAAGCATTGATATAACTATAAAAAATGTTAAGTTTTATGAAGAGAAATAAATAAAAAAGCCGAGTTTATTAACTCGGCTTTTTTTATTTGTGTTCTTCTATAAAAGAACATATATCACCTATGCAAGTGAATTTTTCAGCCTCTTCATCAGGAACTTCTATTCCAAACTCGTCTTCTAAGGCCATTATAACTTCAACAGCATCTAATGAATCAGCCTCTAAATCTTTAGTTAAAGATGTATTTAAAGTAATATCATCTAGATTATCAATACCTAGTTGATCAGCTATTATTTCCCTAACTCTTTCAAACATAAAAAACCTCCTAAAAATAAATTAATAATTTAATTGTAGTTTAATATAAGAATTAGAATTTTTCAACATAAATTATATAAAAATTAGAATATTATAGTAAAACAAGCATATATATTTTATAAAGAAAACATAGGAGGAATGGCTATGAAATATATAGGTTTATTAGCATCATCTATATGTGTTGTGTTTGTGTTACTAATAAACTCATATTACAATATCATAAATTTAGATATCCAAAAGATAAGTTCATATGTAATAGAAAGTAATATGATTCTAGAAGATATAATTACCAAAGAAGAGATTGTATCAACAAATAATAAAGACTACATAGATAGATTACAAAACTTAAAAAAATGTATAGAAGATACAAAGACATCATTTTTTACAAGTAAGTATAAAGATTATAAAATTAAATCAGTTGAAAGCATGATTAAAGGTATATCTAATGATAAGGTAAAGAATGAACAATTAAAAATGGTGAAAAAATACAATGAGCTATCAGAAAAAGAGCTGGATAGTATATTAGACAAAAACTTTTTCGAAGTAACATACTTATATACCCTAGCATATGAATAATTAAGAGAAACTGTGAGTTTCTCAACATTGTAAAGGGGGTAACCATATGTCAAAACTAGATAACCTTTTAAGAAGTTTTGGATGTGGATGCAATTCATCCTTTGGAGGTTCAAGTTTATTAATAATAGCTGTTGTAGTATTTTTATTACTATGTACTGACTTGTTTGACAATTTTTTCTGCGATGATAATTCATGGATATGGATAATATTAATAGTACTTTTATTATTCAATTTTGATGATGGATGTTGCTAAAAAAAGCTCCTATAGGAGCTTTTTTTAATGCTTAAATATAAAAAAGTAAATTTATATAAAAAAAAAACTATATAGGAACTGTTTTTTTCAATTTCCATACTATAAATTAAGTGCATAATACATTTGAGATAAGACTTCTGAAATTTTTAATATGGGTTAGCTAATAGGGGAATAAAATTTTAGCAATCCAAAAATAGGGGGTATATATGAGCAGTTTAAGCAGAATATTTGGTTGTGATGGATTCTTTAACGGAGGAGCATGGTGGATAATAGTATTATTCTTTTTATTCTTGGCCTTCCAAGAGTGTTGGGCAGAGATATGCATAACTGACTGGATTCCATTTTTAATATTACTTCTTATTGTTTGTTCATGTGGATTAGAAGGATGCGGAGAATCATACGAATGTGGATGTTAATTAAGTGCTAAAAAAGGCTACCTTTATGGGTAGCCTTTTTGGTACTAAAAAAAATACTATTAAAAAACCATAAATTTATTATCAAAAAGTATTAACCATGCATAGTATATGTTAAGAGCGAAAGCTCAAATAATTAATCACCAACAGGAGGTAACAACAATGTTAGATAGACTATTTGGCGAAGAAGGCTGTTTTGGAGGAGCATGGTGGATAATAGTACTATTCTTCTTATTCTTAGCATTTGGTGACTGCTGGGAAGAATTAGATGTATGTGCATGGATACCATTCTTAATAGTTTTATTAATATTATGTAGTTGTGGTGAATGCTTCTAATTCACTATAAAAAAAATTAGACAATAGTTGAAAAAGACAATAGGAGGTAAATTAAATGTTAGACAGATTATTTGGTGAAGAAGGATTTGGATGTGGATGGGTAATCATAGTATTATTCTTCTTATTCTTAGCATTCGGAGATTGCTGGGAAGAATTAGATGTATGTGCATGGATACCATTTTTAATATTATTATTAATATTATGTTGTTGTGGAGATTATTTCTAATAATAAACTTAAATAACAAATATACACAGATAAAAAATAAAAGGAACCAATATATGTATAAATTCATATCATATAAAATAGCTAGCTAAAAAAGTTAACTAGCATTACAACTAAATTTAATTAGGAGGTAAACTTATGTTAGACAGATTTTTTGGTGAATGTGGATGTTTCGGCGGAGGAGCATGGTGGATAATAGTATTATTCTTCCTATTCTTAGCATTTGGAGAAACTTGGGCAGAGATAGATTTATGTGCATGGATACCATTCTTAATATTATTATTAATAACTTGTTCTTGTGCAGGATTCTTTGAAGATGATGGATGTGGATGCTAATAATTATTGAGTAACTAAACACAAAAATAACACGTCAGTTTATTACTGACGTGTTATTTTTTGTCGAAATATATTTAAAATGTTTAAAAGTTATGATAAAATAAACTTTTACAAAGACTTAAGAATATATTTCATAAAATATAGTAAAAATTAAGATAAGGAGGAATGCTAAATGAAAACTAATATAACAATAAAGGATGTAGCTAAAAAAGCAGGCGTTTCTATATCTACAGTATCAAGAGTAATAAATGATTCAAAACCAGTTACGGATGAAGTTAAACAAAAAGTATTAGACGTAATAAAAGAAACTGGATATGTTCCTAATCCACTAGCAAGAAGTTTAGTAACAAAGAAAAGTCAGCTAATAGGAGTTATAGTTCCAGAGGTATCTGATTCTTTTGTAAGTGAGTTAGTAAACGGAATAGAAGAAGTTGCTAAAATGTATGATTACGATATATTACTAGCTAACACATACTCAGATAAAGAACAGGAATTAAAGAGTTTAAACCTATTAAGAGCTAAACAGGTAGAAGGTATCGTTATGATGTCTTGGAAAGTGGATGAAGAGCATTTAGAATATATACAAAACTGTAGAATGCCAGCTGTATATGTAAGTAAAACCGCTAGGAATTACGATGTATATTCAGTAAGTATAAGCAATACTGATGCAACTTATGATATGACTAAGTATCTTATAGACAAGGGACATAAGAATATATCTTTCATAATGACAAGTGAAGACGATACAGTTTTAGAATCAGAAAGATATTTAGGATTTGAAAAAGCTATGAAAGATAACAACATAGAAATAGACAAATCACTAGTAAAAAATGCTGGAACTACATACAAATACGGGTATGAAAGTATGAAAGAAATTCTAGATGAAGGTAAAAAGCCTGATGCTGTATTTGTTACAGGGGATGAAGCAGCCATAGGAGCTCTTAATGCAATATGTGATGCAGGATATAAAGTACCAGAAGATATATCTGTTGCAGGCTTTAATGACGCTAAGATAGCAGCTATGTATAGACCAAAATTAACTACAGTACATCAACCATTATATGATATGGGTGCAGTAGCTATAAGAATGGTAATAAAAATGATTGACAAAGAACCATTAGAAAATAAAAAGGTTGAGCTTCCGTACAAAATTGTTGAAAGAGAAAGTGTAGTAGAAAGAAACTAGTAAAAAAGCATATTATCTAACTAAAGATAATGTGCTTTTTGCATATAAAAAAAATTTTTTTTATAAATAATTAACAATGTATGAATAAAAGGAAGGAATTTCGAATATTTTGTAGAAACTATTAAATTGCAAGAAAAAAACGTGTTTCATAACTTTATTACACAGGGGGATTTTATTTATGAATAGAATAATTATAGATGGAAGAGATCTTACTATAGAAGACATAGTGAATGTATCTCGAAATGGATATAAAGTTGAGTTAAGCGAAGAAGCACTAAAAAAAGTTAAAGTAGCAAGAGAATTGGTTGAGAAGTTTGTAGACAAGCAAAAGGTTGTATATGGAATAACTACAGGATTTGGAAAATTTTCAGATGTAGTTATATCAAAAGAAGAAACTCACGATTTACAAAGAAATTTAATTATAAGCCATGCATGTGGAGTAGGAAAACCTTTTGAAGAAGATGTAGTAAGAGCTATAATGCTTCTTAGAATAAATAATTTATCAAAAGGTCATTCAGGGGTAAGAATGGAAACTTTGAATACATTAGTTAATATGCTTAACAATAATGTATGTCCAGTAATCCCAGAGAAAGGATCATTAGGAGCATCCGGAGACTTAGCACCTTTATCACATATGGTACTTACTATGATAGGTGAAGGAGAAGCTATATACGAAGGTGAAATGATGCCTTCAGCACAGGCCATGAAACTAGCTGGAGTTGATGTTTTACCAGAGCTATCATCAAAAGAAGGTCTAGCTCTTATAAATGGAACACAAGTTATGACTGCAGTAGGAGCCCTTACAACATATGATGCAATTAATTTACTGAAACTTTCAGATGTTGCATTATCAATGACAATGGAATCGTTAAATGGAATAACATGTGCTATGGATGAAAGAGTACACTTAGTAAGAGCTCATAAAGGACAAATAAACACAGCAAGAAATGTACTAGAAATATTAAATGGAAGTGAGATGACAACAAAACAAGGAGACTTGAGAGTTCAAGATGCTTACTCACTTAGATGTGCACCACAAATACATGGAGCAAGCAAAGATGCAATCGAATATGTAAAAAATAAAATAAATATAGAAATTAATTCAGTAACAGATAACCCAATAATATTCACAGAAGGCGAAGACGTAATATCAGGAGGTAACTTCCATGGACAACCAATGGCTTTAAGTTTTGATTTCTTGGGAATAGCCTTAGCAGAGATAGCAAATATATCAGAAAGAAGACTAGAAAGATTAGTTAATCCAGCTTTAAGCAATGGATTACCAGCGTTTTTAACTAAAAAAGGTGGGGTTAATTCAGGATTTATGATAGTACAATATAGTGCAGCATCTTTAGTTTCAGAAAATAAAGTGCTAGCACATCCAGCAAGTGTAGATTCAATACCATCATCAGCAAACCAAGAAGATCATGTTTCTATGGGAACAATAGCAGCAAGGAAAGCAAAAGAAATAATGGAAAATACAAGAAATGTATTAGCTATGGAGATATTAGGAGCAGCGCAAGCTATAGATTTAAGAGGTAAGAAAAAATTAGGAGTTGGAACAGAAGCCGCTTACAATGTTATAAGAAGTCATACTAAATGTATAGAAGAAGATATAGTAATGTATAAAGAAATAAATAAATGTGAAGATATTATCAAACAAAATCTAATAGTAGAAGCTGTAGAAAAAGCTTTAGATAGTGAACTTTTAATAAATGAAGAAATTGCTTTAAGTGAAATATAAAATTGCATAAGGGGATAGATGTTATGGTTACTTTAGAAAAAGCTATGAATGTTACTAATGAAGAAATAAAAGAGGCAATGACTATAAAGTTAGATTATATACCTAATGAAATACCTCAATTTATAGATGGAATAAGAAGAGCTCCAAAAAGAGAGGCAAAACTATCACAATCAGATATAAAATTAGCATTAAATAATGCATTAAGATATATACCAGAAGAATATCATGAAAAATTAGCTCCAGAATTTTTAAATGAATTAATGACTACAGGAAGAATATATGGATATAGATTTAGACCACAAGGAAATATAAAAGCAAAATCAATAGATGAATATAACGCTAAGTGCACTGAAGCTAGAGCATTCCAAGTAATGATAGATAATAACTTAGATTTTGATATTGCACTTTATCCATATGAGCTTGTAACTTATGGAGAAACAGGTCAAGTATTCCAAAACTGGATGCAATATAATTTGATTAAAAAATATTTAGAGGTAATGAACCAAGATCAAACTTTAGTAATACAATCAGGACATCCAGTTGGATTATTTAAATCTAAGCCAGATGCACCTAGAGTAATAATAACTAATGGTTTAATGGTAGGATTATTTGATAATCAAGAAGATTGGAAAAGAGCAGCTGCAATAGGAGTATCAAATTATGGACAAATGACAGCTGGAGGATGGATGTATATAGGACCACAAGGTATAGTTCATGGAACTTACTCAACATTATTAAATGCTGGAAGATTAATTCTTGGTATACCAGAAGAAGAAGATTTATCTGGAAAACTATTTATAACTTCAGGGCTTGGAGGAATGAGTGGAGCTCAAGGTAAAGCTGTTGAAATTGCTGGAGGAGTAGGAATAATAGCTGAAGTTGACTATTCAAGAATAGAAACTAGATATACTCAAGGATGGGTAAGCAAAGTTGCTCGTACAAGTGAAGAAGCATTTAGCCTAGCTAAAGAATATATGGATAAAAAGGAAGCTTGTGCAATAGCTTATCATGGAAATATAGTAGATTTATTAGAATATGCAGTTGAAAATGATATACATATAGACTTACTTTCAGATCAAACATCTTGTCATGCTGTTTATGATGGAGGATATTGCCCTCAAGGTATAACTTTTGAAGAAAGAACAGAGCTTTTAGCTAATGATAAAGATAAATTTATACAATTAGTAGATGAAACATTAAAGGCACATTTTAAAGTTATTCAAAAATTAACGAGTAAAGGAAGCTATTTCTTTGATTATGGAAATAGTTTTATGAAAGCTATTTATGATGCTGGGTGCCAAGAAATATCTAAAAATGGAATAGATGAAAAAGATGGATTCATATTCCCTTCGTATGTTGAAGATATATTAGGGCCTCAATTATTTGACTATGGATATGGACCATTTAGATGGGTATGTTTAAGTGGTAAAAGAGAAGATTTAATAAAAACTGATAAAGCTGCTATGGATTGTATTGATCCAAATAGAAGATATCAAGATAGAGATAACTGGATATGGATAAGAGATGCTGAAAAAAATGGACTAGTTGTTGGATCTCAAGCTAGAATACTTTATCAAGATGCTATGGGAAGAACTAACATAGCTCTTAAATTTAATGAAATGGTAAGAAAAGGAGAAATAGGACCTGTTATGCTAGGAAGAGACCATCATGACGTATCAGGTACAGATTCTCCATTTAGAGAAACTTCTAATATAAAAGATGGAAGTAATATAATGGCTGATATGGCTACTCATTGCTTTGCAGGTAATGCAGCAAGAGGAATGAGTTTAATAGCTCTACATAATGGTGGTGGAGTAGGAATAGGTAAATCCATAAATGGTGGATTTGGAATGGTTCTTGATGGCTCTCATAGGGTAGATGAAATACTAAGAACAGCTATGCCTTGGGATGTTATGGGAGGAGTTGCTAGACGTGCTTGGGCTAGAAATGAAAACTCTATAACAACAGTTATGGAATATAATAAAATGTGTCATGGACAAGATCATATAACATTACCATATATAGTAGATGAAGATTTAATAAATCAAGTTATAGAAGAAAGTAAATAATAGATTAAATTTTTAAACTACTGCGGTTATAGTATTAACGTAGTAGTTTAAAATTTATAAATAACCATAATTATCAAAATTAGAACATAGGGGGAAAATTAATATGGCTATAGTACAATGTGTACCTAATTTTAGTGAAGGTAGAGATTTAGAAAAAATTGAAAAGATAATATCACCACTTAGAGGTAAAGAAGGAGTTAAGCTTTTAAATTATGAAGCAGATAAAGATTACAATAGAGTTGTAGTTACTGTTATAGGAGAGCCTAAGGCCGTTAAAAATGCAGTGTTAGAAGCTATAGGAGTAGCGAAAGATGTTATAGATATGAATACTCACAAAGGGCAACATTCAAGATTTGGAGCTACAGATGTTTGTCCGTTTATACCTATAAAAGGAATGTCTATGGATGAAGCTGTAGAACTTGCAAAAGAACTAGGTGAAGAAGTTGCGAAACTGTATGATATACCAGTATTTTTATATGAATCTGCAGCATCAAAACCTGAAAGAGAAAACTTAGCTAAAGTAAGAAAAGGTGAATATGAAGGATTAGATGCGAAATTTGAAGATCCTAACTGGGCACCAGATTTTGGACAAGCTAAAAAACATCCTAATGCAGGAGCTATAGCAATAGGGGCAAGAAAGCCTTTAATAGCTTATAATATAAATTTAGATACTCCAAATATAGAAATAGCATCAAATATAGCAAAAACTATAAGACAGTCTAGTGGAGGATATAGATTTATAAAAGCAGGTCCAGTAGAGATTCCAGAAAGAGGGATAACTCAAGTTACTATGAATTTAACAGACTATACAAAAACTGCAATGTATAGAGCTTTTGAAGCTGTAAAAATGGAAGCTAAAAGATATGGAGTTAATGTGATGGGAAGCGAAATAGTAGGGCTTTGTCCTATGGAGGCTTTAGTAGATTGTGCTTCTTATTATTTAGGGCTTGAAAATTTCTCTTTAGATAAAGTTCTAGAGACTAGTTTAATGGAGTAGAAGATATGATTGCTGACTTAATTATAAAAAATATAGGTAAACTAGCTACTATGAAAGGGAATACCCCTTTCATAGGCAAAGCTATGGATGAAATAGAGATAATAGAAAATGCATATATTGCTATAAAAGATGGAAAGTTTTATGATATTGGAGTAGGAGATAACTATAAACATTTATTAAATGCAAATACAGAAATTAAAGATGCAGGTGGTAAATTAGTAACACCAGGACTTATAGATGCACATACACATTTAGTCCATGGAGGAAGTAGAGAAAATGAGTTTGCTAAAAAGCTTGCAGGAGTTCCTTACTTAGAAATACTAAAAAGTGGTGGTGGAATACTAAGTACTGTAAAAAGTACTAAAAAATCTACATTTAAAGAACTATATGATAAAGCTCATAAAAGCTTGGATAGAATGCTAGAATTAGGGGTAACTACAGTAGAAGCTAAAAGTGGATATGGGTTAGAATTAGATACAGAAATAAAACAATTAAAAGTAGCAAGTAAGTTAAGTGAAAATCATCCTATAGATTTAGTTAGCACATTTTTAGGAGCTCATGCTATTCCTGTTGAATATAAGGATAACTCAGATGAATTTATTGAAATATTGATGAATGAAATGATGCCAAAAGTTAAAGAACTTAACTTGGCGGAATTTTGCGATGTATTTTGCGAGGATGCAGTATTTGATATAGAACAAACTAGGAAAATATTTATAAAAGCAAAAGAATTAGGATATAAGTTGAAAATACATGCAGATGAAATAGTATCTTTAGGTGGAGCAGAGCTATCAGCTGAAGTAGGATGTATATCAGCAGATCACTTAATGGCAGCTAGTGATGAAGGTATAACATCAATGGCTAAAAACGGTGTAATTGCAAATATACTTCCAGGAACGTCTTTTAATTTAAATAAAAATTATGCTAATGCTAGAAAAATGATAGATTCTGGTGTAGCGATATCTTTATCTAGTGACTACAACCCAGGTAGTTGTCCAAGTGAAAATTTACAATTTGTTATGCAGTTAGGATGTCTAGGTCTTAAAATGACTCCGAATGAAGTTTTAAGTGCAGTTACTATAAATGCTGCTTGTGCAATAGATAGACAAAATGAGATAGGATCTATTGAAGTAGGTAAAAAAGCTGATTTAGTAATCTTTGATGCACCAAATGTTGAGTATTTAATGTATCACTTTGGTATAAATCATACTGATTGCGTTTATAAAGATGGAGAGCTTGTTGTAAATAATAAGAATATAGTAAATAGAGAACAGGAATGTATTTCGAATTAGTTATTAGAAAAAACCTTTAAGGAGGATTTAAACATGAAGTTAGTTGAAATGACAATAGAAGATTTTTCAAAAGAAGTAGATTCAAACTCTCCTGCTCCAGGTGGAGGGTCTGTTTCAGCACTAGCATCAAATATAGGTGTAAGTTTAGCTAGAATGATGGCTAATTTAAGTTTTGGAAAGAAAAAATATGAAAACTTAGATGAAGATATAAGAAAAGAATTTACAGAAAGATTCAATAAATTAGGAGATATAAGAGAAGAATTATTACTACTAGTTGACAAAGACACTGAATCATTTGATGCATATATGAAAGCATTAAAAATGCCTAAAGAAACAGATGAAGAAAAAAAATATAGAAAAGAAGCTATTAAATATGCAACTGAATTTTCTATAGAAGTACCTTTTAAAACAGCATCTATATCTTTAGAATCATTAGAGCTCTTAAGTCATATTGCTAAGTATGGAAATCAAAATGCAATTACAGATATAGGCGTTGGAACACTTCTTATATATTCAGGAATAGAAGGCGCTATACTTAATGTTAAAGTGAATTTACTTGGACTTGATAATGAATCTATGGTAAGTGAATATACTAAAAACTGCAATAGTATATTAACTAGAGCCAATGAAATAAAAGATGAAATAATAGGGAATATACACAGGGAGTTAAATCCAATTAAAGCATAAAAAAAATGTAACCTAATTAGGTTACATTTTTTTATGTCTTAATTATTCATCTTGCTTTTTAACTTTTTTAACAATTTTTTTAATCTTTTTACTTGGACTGCTTTCTTCTTTTGATTTTTCAGATTTACCTGTTTTAGACTTTTTCTTATTATCAGATTTACCTGATTTAGAGTTTTTAGAATCTTTACTTGGTTGATCTGATGACTTAGACTTTTTAGATTTCTTGCTGTTTATTTTATCTTTAGATTCAGCTGCAGATATTTTAGTCATTATATTATCTATTTTCTTTCTTTGATTTTCATCTAAAAAAGTTTTAAACTTGTCAACTACTTCTTCTTTACCTTGAAGAGTTTTGCCTATTTTAATAAGTTCATCCATAAGTTCATCCTCAGATTTATCTTTATAACCATCTGCTATTTCTTCAATTTTATTTTTATCAATATTTTTTTCCTTTGCAAATTTTTCCATAGCCTCTTTGTCTATTTTTTTCATAAAAGCACCTCTTTCAATAATATATATTTAACTACATTCATATTATTTATATATAGAAGTATTAGATAAATTATGATTAATAATATGAAAAAATAAAAAATAAAAAATACCTATAAATAATATATATGCGAATTTATAAAAAAAGTAACAATAATAGTAAATAAAACATAGTTTATATATTAGGAGTAGTATATAGTAAGGGGTGACAAAGGTGAACAGTTTACTATTTATATTAGGGATGATAGCTTTAAGTAATGGAAATATATCATTGTCGGATAACAAAGATAGCAGTATAGATATAAATGAAGAATTTGGTAGTATGAGGTCCAACTTACACAAAAAAAATAATAAGCTTAAGCTTAAAAGTAAGTCGCGACCTAAAAATATTGAAGAAGAAGATATTGAAGAAGATGACGAAGAGGATTTTATAGATGAGACAGAATATATAGACCCAATGTCTAGTTTTAATATTAATGATATTGATAAAGGGATTAAAATGTTAGAACTAAGTGATGATGATTTGGATAGAGGTTTAGAAATAATAACTAGAACTAAGAAATACATGGATAAAGATGAAAAAAAAGTATTAATAAAAATAGAGAGTGTATTAGATTTGGTAAGGGGGATAAAAAAGCTTAGTAACGTTGACTTAATAGATGATGAAGATGAATCTGATTTCTTTAGAAGTATGGAAGAAGAAGATAAAAAAAATATGATGATTAAAGAGATAATAGAGGTTTTTCCAGAAAGCAAAAAAGAGTCTGTTGAGAAAGCTATAGATATGAAAAAGAAAATTGAATTATTTGCAGAATTATTTTTACCAGATGATATAGGAGAAGAAAATAGTTCAGGATTTAGTTTAAGTTCACTAGCGAGTATAAATAATATAGGAAGCTTAAATAATTTAAAACTTTTAGGAAGTCTTTTAAGAAATGATAATAAACAAAATAATTATGCAAAAAGTAATAAATATAACTATGTAAATGAAGATGAGGAAAAGAATGAAGAAGAAGATTTCAAAGAAATTTTAGATGAAAAGGAAACTGATAATTATGCTGTAGATGACTATATAGACTATGATTATGTAAGGATAGATAAATAAAAATAGAAAAAAAGAGAAATTTTTACAAATTTGCTATGGAAAACTACTTTTAAAATTTTGAAATTTATTATATAATAAGAATATAAAGTCCTGGAACATACGACAGAGCTTATTTAAATTCAACCGACAAAGTTTTAACGGGAGTATAAGTCTAATAGTGGATAAAATGCCCTTTCATAATTATGGGGGACTTTAAAAACTATTAGTAGTACACCCACCTGGGAGATTCTCGGGTATGAATTTAAGGGGCCATCGGTGTTTTGGGGTAAAAAAAGTATTGTGGTTCTCACAATACTTTTTTTATTTCAATTAGTTGTAAAAATTTCCTAATATGCCAAAAGGATCTTTACTTATAAATATGTTAGTAGGTATGTAATCTTTATCAGATGAATAATTAGATTTAAAATAAGCTCTTATAAATTTATCATTTATGCTAAATTCATCTTCATAAAAATCACTCCAATTACATCCTAAATCATCTGAATAAGTAGTATATAAAGCATTCTTATAAACGTATGATATAAATATTGATGAATTATACTTTAACAGAGAAGGATATAAATATAGAGATTCATCAGTTATAAATTTATTAATCTGTTCTTCAAAAGAATTATTCTTTAGATAACCGTTTAAATATTTAACACTATATTTAAAATTATTACTTTCACAATATGATATATGGTAAAAATTAAGTTTATCTTTTAGAATTGATAAGTAAATTTTATTTTCTAAAGAATTAGTTATTTGTATAGGTTCATTCCAAGATAAGCTATCTAAATTAAATATAGAGCAAAAAACTTGAGGAAATTCATTAGCTTCTTTAAGATAAAATATAGTTGGGATTTTTTCATTAAAATGGATTGTAAAGCTATCTAAAACAGGCAAGTTTATAAAATCTACTTTATTTTCAAACCATTGTTGACCATTATTGTAATGATGGAATAAGATACTAGTAGCACAGTTTTTATTAGTTAAATAATAAAATATATGTATTTTATTATTTATAAATTTTATATATGGAAATGTAATAGTATAGTTTTCATAGTCATAATCTATTGTATGAATAGTTAAAAATTTATTACTGTCACTATTAAGCTTTAAAATATTTATTTTAGAGTCTGCAAAAATACCATAAACACTATCATTTAAATCTATATCAAAATAATAATTAGAAAAATCAATAGGAATAAGTGTTATCTTTTCAGAGTGAGTTAACAAATCACTATTTTTAAAATATTTATAGCTCAGTCCATTTTCACTTTTTATTAAAAGCATATCTTTATTAGATTTTCTCACAACATAGGCACATTCATTAAAAAACCCCATAGCTACCTCCTAAAAATATATATTCTATAAATATATATTAATTCAATAGAAAATTATTCTAATAAGAATTAATTAATAAAAGGCTAATTAAGTAACAATTAGCAAAATACATGCATATTATTAATTAGGCATAAACAAGAGCCTACATTTTAATAAGACAATCAAAGGGAGGCCAAAACTGAATGAAGGATTTAATGAGATCTAAAAAAGTAGTTAGCAAAAGAATAATACAGCCTAATCAAAATATAGAATCAGGAAGAAGCTATATAGAAACGAATGAAGTAGAAGAGGAACTAAGATCATGTAACTCAAATGGATGCAAACCGCAATGTCACCCATATGTACCATGTGATTGCAATAATGATTGCAACCACCATAATTGTGGATGCAACCCAGGATGCTGTGATTGTAAAGATGAAGATTGTACAGACAATTGCTTCCCAAACCCTTGTCCAGAAGAGTGTAGTCATCCTTTAATACCACCAAAATTTTCAACATCACAAGCAGTATTGTATCCAATAGAAACTAACAGAATATACGATACTATAATGTTTAGAGTATTTACAGATGGTAAAGTGGCAAATGGAGAAGATTTAAACTTCGACTATGAATTAGGTAGCTTACGTGGGCCATTACCAAATGCAACTCAAACTAATGCGACTATAGAAAAGGTATGTATAAACTATTCAAGTATAAAAATTAATCCAGGAACAACATCTTTAGAAAATTTAAGTATTGATGAAGTTGATAAACATGGTAAAAAATGCAAAACAATATTTGAATACAATGTATGTGGTCAGTTAAATAGATGCTGCAATGAGAAGTGTCTGGGACAAAATGTAATGTACAAACAAAAAGGTTTAAATGTAATGGTTAAAGATTTAGAAATAGAATTGACAGGTAGATTTGGATGTTCTGAGTTTACAGCTATAGCTACACCAGTTGGTAAATGCCATAAAGGCGATGAATCAAATGATGTAGTATTCTATTTTAATACTTTATCAAGTGATTTAGTAGTTCCAGCAGATGGAAGAGGCTTTACGCTAAGACAAGATTTCCAAACTCAATTAACAGTTGACTGTATAGGAAAAGGGATAATAACTCAAAAAATAATAAATAATAAACCTTGTTTTGATTTAGAAATTCCTAATGGAATAGACTTAGTATTATGCTTACAAAATATAGTTAGTGTATTAATAGAAGAACAAATAGTAGTTTTGGGTGGACCTACAAGAATAAGACCTAGATTAGTAGACACATTTGGTAATGTTTGTGATTTTTCTCAATTCAATGGAAACTGTGAAGAACATGAGCCTTGTCATAATGATAAGAAATGCTAATTAAAAAATATATACACTAATATTAAAAATAAAAAGGGCATTGATAAAATCAATGCCCTTTTTATTTTTAATATTTTATAC